>JALYRA010000373.1 GCA_030855545.1 Actinomycetota bacterium
GCCTTGTGCTCCTCGGTCGCGGCGGCGAAGCAGATCTGCGTGGCGAGGATCGTCTTGCCCGTGCCCGGCGCGCCGGCGAGGACGACGAGCGACCCGACGGGGACTCCGCCGCCCAGGATCAGGTCCAGCTCGGGCACACCGGTCTCCAGCCGCTTGATCACGCCGCATCCGCCTTGGCGAGCGAGCGGACCGTGTCGAGCAGCTCGTCGATGTCGAACGGCTTTCCGAGAGCCGCGTCGGCATCTGTCAGGTCGATGTTCCGATTGGCGCTGAGCACGAGGATCGGGATCTTCGACGTCGCTGAGTCGGCGCGCAGCCGCTCGACGAGCTCGCGTCCGTTCATCACCGGCATCATCAGGTCGGTCACCACGAGATCGGGTGTTTCCTCCTGCACGACAATGAGCGCAGCAGCGCCGTGATGCGCCTCCACAACCTCGTAACCCTCGGTCTCGAGGAGCATGCGAAGCAGGAAGCGCATGTTCGATTCGTCATCGACCACGAGGATTCTGCGGACGCTTCGACTCACCCTTGCCAATCTTGGGACATCACAGCGTTCATATCAGACCCTGTTCTCAGCTGAGCCAGCGGCGGCGCTTCGGACGCTCCCCGGGGTCCTCGCCGAGCAGGCGCGCGGCCTCGACGAGATCGTCCTCCTCGAGCGCCGTCACCTCGTCGCGGTCGAGCTCTTCGAGCGCGCGGCCTTCGACCCGCGCGAGGCGGAGCGCCTGCCGGTTGAGCGCCTGCTCGAAGATCGTCCGCGCATAGCGGGCGTTGCCGAAGCCCTCGCCTCGCCCGGCGCCGGCGAAGATCCGTTCGAGCGCGTCCTCCGCTCCGGGGCCGAGCTCGTACTGGTGCTCGCGTGCCAGCCGCTTTGTGATCTCGAGTAGGTCGGCGGTCGAGTAGTCGGGGAACGAGATCTCGCGCGCGAAGCGGGAGCGCAGTCCGGGGTTCGAGTCGAGGAACGTGCGCATGAGGCGGGGGTAGCCGGCGACGATCACGACGAGCCGGTGCCGGTGATCCTCCATCCGCTTCAGCAGCGTCTCGACCGCCTCGGCGCCGAAGTCGAGCCGACCGTCGCCGCCGGGCGTGAGCGCGTAGGCCTCGTCGATGAAGAGGACGCCGTCGAGCGCGCGCCGGATCGCGCGGTCGGTCTTGATCGCCGTCTGGCCGACATAGGCGCCGACGAGCGAGGCGCGGTCGACCTCGACGAGGTGGCCCCTCTCGAGCAGCCCCATCGCGCCGTACATCTCGGCGATCAGTCTCGCGACGGTCGTCTTGCCCGTGCCGGGGTTGCCGAGGAAGACGAGGTGCTGGCTCGTCGCGACCTCCGGTAGGTCGTGCTCCTTGCGCCGCGCCTGCACCTGGAGGAAGGCGAGCAGCGCGCGCACCTGCTCCTTCACAGTCTCGAGTCCGACGAGGCCGTCGAGCTCGGCCTGAAGCTCGGCGAGCGGGCGTGGCGGCTCCTTGCGCGGGCCGAGGCCGAGCAGATCCTCGAGCTCGGGTCCGGCGGTGCGGCGGAGCTGCTCGCCGATCCGGCCGGCGGCTCCTCTCAGGTTGTCGAGTGGGTTCGGAGGCACACCCGTCTCGTACCCGGACTCAGCGTTCCTCTAGCGCGCGCTGGAGCTCGGCCACCTGCTCCTCGAGGCGGGCGACGCGCTCCTCGAGGGGAGATTGTGTTGAAACAACACTTTCGACGTTCGTCGAAAGTGTTGTTTCGCCGTCCGCGGATCCGCCCGCGTAGGTGTCGGCGCCGAGGAGGTGGCGCCAGCGGTCCTGGCTCTGGCCGGGCCGCCGCGGCAAGCGCTCGACGACGTTCTCCGCCGCGAGCGCGTCGAGCGCCTTCTGGACGTCCTCGAGCGCCGGGTACGGATAGAGCCGCTCGACGCGCTGCTTCAGCTCGCCCGGCGTCTGCGCGCCGCGGAGCATCAGCACCGCGAGCAGTGCGATCTGCGAGGGAACGCGTCCGAGCGCGTCGTCGAGCAGGTGGCGGTACTTGGCCACGCGGCCGCCGGGGCCGCTCGC
>JALYRA010000007.1 GCA_030855545.1 Actinomycetota bacterium
ATCTCGCACGCGCGGCGCTCGGCGAGGTCGACGAGGACGAGTGTCTGAGTCGCCGTCACCATCAGCTCGTCGTCCTCCATCCGGTAGGCCGCGCACTCGTACGTCGTGCTTGTGCGGCCAATCCGGGCGGCGCGGACGAAGATCTCGAGTAGATCGTCGAACCGCGCCGGCGCGTGGTACTCGACGTTCGACGCGCGCATGACGAAGTCGCTGCCCTCGAGCCACGTACCGCTGCGGCCGAGGTGGCGGTGGTACTCCGTCCGCGCGTGGTCGAAGTAGGGGAGGTAGCGGCCGTAGTAGACGATCCCCTGCGCGTCGGTGTCCGAGAACCAGACCCGCGCGATTGCCGAGTACTTGAACGGGGGCTTGCGGTCGGACGTCCGGCCAAGTTCGATTGCGGTCACAAGCGGATCAGGTCGAGCACCTCGTCGCGCTTCTCTTCCATCTGCTCCTGGCTCCCGGCTTCCAGGTTGAGGCGAAGCAGCGGCTCGGTGTTCGAGGGTCGGACGTTGAAGTGCCAGTCCTCATAGTCGACGGAGATCCCGTCCAGATGGGTGACACGGCCGTCCGCGTAGCGCTCCTCGATTTCCTGCAGCTTCGCCGGCACGTCGGCGACAGGGGTGTTGATCTCGCCGGTGAGGAAGAATCGCTCGCGGTAGGGCGCGAGGATCTCCGAGAGCTTCTGGCCGCGCTTGGAGATCAGCTCGAGCATCACGAGAAACGGGACGACGCCGGAGTCGGCCTGCGAAAAGTCGCGGAAGTAGTAGTGCGCGGACACCTCGCCGCCGAAGATGGCATCGTCCTTGCGCATGCGGTGCTTGATGTAGGCGTGGCCGACGCGGTTGATCAGCGGCGTCCCGCCGGCGCGCTCGATCGTCTCCGGAACGGCACGGCTCGCGCGAACGTCGTAGATGACGTTGCCGCCGCCCTCCTTTTCGAGGAACGACTCGGCGAGGAGGGCGGTGACGAAGTCGCCCGGGACGAACTCGCCTGTGTCGTCGACGAAGAAGCAGCGGTCGGCGTCCCCGTCGTAGGCGACTCCGAGATCGGCGCCCTCCTCACGTGACTTCGCGATGATGAACGCGCGGTTCTCGGGCAGGAGCGGGTTGGGCTCGTGGTTCGGGAAGGCGCCGTCGGGCTCGAAGAAGCAGCGCGAGGCGTCGATCGGGAGCCGGTCGAGCACAGGTGGGAGCATCGTTCCGGCCATCCCGTTGGCGGCGTCGATCACGACCGTCAACGGCTTGATCGAGGAGACGTCCACGAACGAGAGCACCTTCTCGACGAACCCTGCCCAGATGTCCTCGGCCCGAACGCTGCCGCGAGACGAGACTTTGTGTTTCTGTAACACAAGCTCGAGCGCCCGGTCGCGCACGTCGAACAGGCCCGATTCGCCGCCGACCGGCAGCGCCCCCCGGCGGACGATCTTCATTCCGGTGTACTCCTTCGGGTTGTGCGAGGCGGTCACGCACACGCCGCCGTCGAGCCCGAGCTCGCCGACGGCGAAGTAGACCATCTCCGTTCCGACCATCCCGAGATCGAGCACGTCGGCCCCGCCGTCCGCGGCGCCCTCGATCAGGGCCTCCGCCATCGAGGGCGACGAGAGGCGCATATCCCGCCCCACCGCAATCCGGCGCGGCTCGAATTGCTCGACGTAGGCCCGACCGATCGCGTAGGCACCCTGCTCGTCCAGCTCGGTCGGGTACAGGCCTCGGACGTCATATGCCTTGAAGACGGTCGGCGAGAGCACGTTGCGACGCTAGCGGAACCCGAGCTGGGGCGACCACTCGATGTGGCCGCCTCGTCCAAATTCCTGACGGAATGGCCATTCGGCGCCTTCGGGGGGCCGATCTGCAATCCCTACACTTGAGACATGGAGCGCAAGCTCGCCACCGTCCTTTTCGTCGATCTCGTGGGTTCCACCGAGTTCGTCGCCGCGCGGGATCCGGAGATCGTGCGGCGCCGCGTCAACTCCTATTTCGAGCACGTGTCGCACTGCATCACCACCCACGGAGGGATCGTCGAGAAGTTCGCGGGCGACGCCGTCATGGCCGCGTTCGGGATCCCACAGGCGCACGAGGACGATGCCGAGCGCGCCGTGCGCGCTGCGGCTGCGATCCTCGACTCCGTCCACGGGCTCGGCCTCGAGGCCCGCATCGGCGTCGAGGCGGGCGAGGTCGTCGCCGACGAGACCGACTCCACCTTCGCGACCGGCGAGGCCGTCAACGTCGCCGCTCGTCTCCAGCAGTCCGCGGACCCGGGCGAGATCCTCATCGGCCCCCTTGCGCGCCGGTTGACGCTGCCGATCCTCGCGACCGAGGAGCTGGCGCCGATCGATGCGAAGGGCTTCGGCGAGCCGATCCTCGCCTGGCGCCTCGTGGC
>JALYRA010000015.1 GCA_030855545.1 Actinomycetota bacterium
CCCCACACGGCCGAGAGCAGGCCGATCCCGACCTTGACCCGCTCGGGCGGCAGCTCGTCGCGGATGATCGCGAAGCTGAGCGGGAAGAGCGCGCCGCCGGCCCCGGCGAGCACGCGGAACCCGATGAGCGACCAGATGTCCCAGGCTGCCGCCGCGCCGACGCAGCCGACGAGGAAGAGCGAGAGGCTGACGAGCAGCATCCGCTCCTTCCCGAACTGGTCGCCGAGCCGGCCGAGGATCGGCGTCGTGATGGCGGCCGAGACTAGGAAGCCGGTGAGCACCCAGGTCACCCAGGCCGTGCTTCCGCCCAGCTCGTCCCGGAACGTCGGCAGCGCGGGAAAGACCATCGTCTGTTGCAGCGCGAACGCGGCGCCGGCGAGCGTCAGGATCGCCAGCGTGACGTTGTGGTGCTGTCGCGCCGCGACGATGACTAGGCCCGGACGAGCGGCTTGTACTTGATCCGGTGCGGCTCGAGCGCGTCGGCGCCGCGGGTCTCCTTGACCCAGCCGGCGTACTCCTCGTAACTGCCCTCGAACCACGTCACCTGGCTGTCGCCTTCGAACGCGAGGATGTGCGTCGCGATCCGGTCGAGGAACCAGCGATCGTGGCTGATCACGACGGCGCAGCCGCCGAAGTCGAGCAGGGCATCCTCGAGCGCACGCAGCGTGTCGACGTCGAGGTCGTTCGTCGGCTCGTCGAGGAGGAGCACGTTGCCGCCGCTCCGCAGGAGCTTCGCGAGGTGGACGCGGTTGCGCTCCCCGCCGGAGAGGTCGGTAACCCGCTTCTGCTGGTCGGCGCCCCGGAAGTTGAACCACGAGACGTACTGCCGCGAGTTCACCTCCTTCTTGCCGAGCTCGATGATGTCCTGGTTACCGGAGATCTCCTTCCACACGGTGTTCGCCGGGTCGAGGTCCGCCCGCGCCTGGTCGACGTAGGCGAGCTGCACGGTGTCGCCGACGCGGAGCGCGCCTGAGTCCGGCGCCTCCTCGCCCGCGATCATCCGGAAGAGGGTCGTCTTGCCGGCGCCGTTCGGGCCGATCACGCCGACGATGCCGCCGGGCGGGAGCGAGAAGGTCATGTCCTCGACGAGGAGGCGGTCGCCGAACCCCTTCGCGACATGCTCGGCGTCGACGACGACGTCGCCGAGCCGCGGACCGGCCGGGATGTGGATCTCGATCTTGTCGAGCTTCACGTTCTGGTCGTCCGCGAGCAGCTTCTCGTATGAGGTCACCCGCGCCTTCGCCTTTGCGTGGCGGGCCTTCGGGGACGCCCGCACCCACTCGAGCTCGCGCGCCAGCGTGCGGCGGCGTGCAGACTCCGTCTTCTCCTCGACCGCGAGCCGCGCCTGCTTCTGCTCGAGCCACGAGGAGTAGTTGCCCTCGAACGGGAGCCCCTTGCCGCGGTCGAGCTCGAGGATCCAGCCGGCGACGTTGTCGAGGAAGTAGCGATCGTGGGTGACGGCGACGACGGTGCCCTTGTACTGCTCGAGGAAGCGCTCGAGCCAGGCGACCGACTCGGCGTCGAGGTGGTTCGTCGGCTCGTCGAGGAGCAGGAGGTCGGGCGACGAGAGCAGGAGCCGGCAGAGGGCGACACGGCGGCGCTCGCCGCCGGAGAGCGACGTCACGTCGCGGTCGCCTTCCGGCAGGCGGAGCGCGTCCATGGCGCGGTCGAGGGTCGCTTCGAGCGACCACGCGTCGTGGCGGTCGACAAGCTCCTGCACCTTGGATTGCTCTTCCAGCAGCGCGTCGAAGTCGGCGTCCGGCTCGGCGAACTTCGCCGAGATCGCGTTGAAGCGGTCGAGCAGGTCGCGCATCTCGCGCACACCGTCCTCGACGTTCTCGCGCACGTTCTTCTCGGCGTCGAGTTCGGGCTCCTGCGCGAGCATGCCGACCGTCGCGCCCGGCGCGAGCTCGGCGATCCCGCTCGACGGCTCCTCGAGCCCGGCCATGATCCGTAGCACCGTCGACTTGCCGGCCCCGTTCGGGCCGAGGACGCCGATCTTCGCCCCGGGCAGGAAGCTCAGGGAGATGTTCGACAGCACCTGCCGGTCGGAGCCGTAGAACTTGTCGACCCGGTACATGGTGAAGACGTATTCGCTCAAGTCGGGCACGATAGCCAAGTGCCCGACCGCTTCTTCGAGGACTTCGAGCCGGGCCAAGTGCTCGAGCTCGGCAATCGGACCGTGACCGAGGAGGACATCCTTGCGTTCGCGCGCGAGTTCGACCCGCAGCCGTTCCATGTCGATCCCGAAGCGGCGAAGGAGTCGGTCTTCGGCGGGCTGATCGCAAGCGGGTGGCACACGGGCTCGATCTGGATGCGCCTCTACGTCGACGCGATGCTCGAAACGGCGGCGAGCCAAGGCTCGCCCGGAATCGAGGAGCTGCGCTGGCTCGCGCCCGTTCGTCCCGGCGACACGCTGTCCGGGCGGCTGACGGTGCTCGAGACGACACCGTCCGAGCGGCGGCCCGACCGCGGCACGGTGCGGATCAGGGGCGAGATGGTGAACCAGGAAGGCGTCACCGTGATGTCGATGACCTCGCGCGGGCACTTCGGACGGCGGCCGTGACCGGCTGCTGCGCGCGCCACGGCCAGGAGCAGTTCTTCAGCGAGCGAATGGCGCGCCGCGACGCCGACCGGTTCCGGCGCCGCGGCGCCGATCCGATGGCCCGGTCGCTCGCCCGGCGGGCCTCTGCACGGGGAGTCGAGGACGCGACGGTGCTCGAGATCGGCGGCGGCATCGGGCAGGTGATGTTCGAGCTTCTCGACCGCGGGGCGGCGAGCGGCGAGGTGATCGAGCTGCTGCCGACCTACGAGCGCTACGTCCACGAGCTCGCAAGGGAGCGGGGCGTCGCAGATCGCGTCTCGTTCCGAACCGTCGACCTCGTCGCCGACGCCGAGGCGGCCGGCCAAGCGGACGTCGTCGTCCTCAACAAGGTCGTCTGCTGCACGCCAGACGGCGTCGAGCTGACCGGGATCGCGGCGTCGCTTGCGGGCCGTGCGCTCGTGCTCAGCCACCCCCGCGAGGTGTGGTGGGCGCGCACGGCGTTCGGCGTCGTCAACCTCTATCTCCGCGCCCGCCGCTGCCGTTTTCGCATCTTCATCCACCCCGCCCGGGCGCTGGAAGCCGCCGCCGATGCGCACGGGCTCGTACGCGCCTCGGAGCGCGAGGGACCGCTCTTCCGCATCGTCGCGTTCGAGCGCGCGTAGGCTTCGGCCGATGAGCGAGCTCGGTCTCTTCCCGCTCGGGATCGTCCTGCTTCCGAGCGAGCAGATCCCGCTCCATATCTTCGAAGATCGCTACCAGGAGCTGATCGGCGAGTGCCTGGCCGAGGAACGGGAGTTCGGCCTCGTCTACGCGGACGAGGGCGGCCTGCGCGAGATCGGCACCCGCGCGGCGGTCACTGAGGTGCTCGACCGATTCGACGACGGCCGGCTGAACATCGTCTGCGAGGGTCGCGACCGCTTTCGCCTGCTCGAGCTGACCGACGGCCGGTCGTTCCAGACCGGGCTCGTCGAGGCGATCGAGGACGAGGCGGACATCGCCGATCCGAAGGACTCAGCGCATGCGCTCGAGCTCTTCCACCGGCTCGTCGAGCTGACGGGCGCCGAGGTCGAGGAGCCGCGTCTCGATGTGCCGCAGCTCTCCTTCGAGCTGGCGGGTCGGTTCGAGTTCGCGCCGGAGCTGAAGCAGCAGCTCCTCCAGCTCACCTCCGAGCGTCAGCGCATGAAGCTTCTCGCGGAGCTCCTCGCCGGCGCCGCGGTCGCCGTCGAGCAGGAGCGTGAGATCGCCGGCCGTGCCCAGGGAAACGGGAAGGTCGACCCCCGCGATGGTTGAGCGGCTGCGGCGAGCGCTGCGCCTTCACGGGGCCGGCGGCGCCGTCGGTCGGCTCGGCCGCTGAAGGATCCGCCAGTACCATGATGACATGGCGGTAACCGCCGATCCGAAGCTCGACGTCCAGCGCGTTCGCGCAGACTTCCCCTACCTCGAGGAGCTCGTCAACGGCAAGCCGGTCGCCTTCCTCGACTCGGCCGCCTCGACGCAGAAGCCAAGGCAGGTGCTCGACGCGATGCGCGAGTTCTACGAGCACCGGTACGCGAACGTCCATCGCGGTGTCTACCGCCTCGCCGAGCGCGCGACGGAGGGCTACGAGGGAGCGCGCGAGAAGGTGCGCGGCTTTGTCAACGCGCCTTCGACGCGCGAGGTGATCTTCACGCGGAGCGCGACCGAGGCGATCAACCTCGTTGCCTACGCCTGGGGGCTCGACAACCTCGGCCCGGGTGACGTCGTCGTCATCACCGAGCTCGAGCACCACTCCAACTTCGTTCCGTGGCAGTTCGTTGCCAACCGGACGGGCGCGAGCTTCAAGCACATCCCGATCGACGACGCGGGCGAGCTCCGGCTCGACGCGCTCGACGAGATCGCAGCGAGCGGCAACGTCAAGGTCGTCGCCAACAACCTCGTTTCGAACTCGCTCGGCACGATCAACCCGATCGAAAAGCTGTCGGCGTGGGCGCACGACCAGGGCGCGATCATGGTCGTCGACGCGGCCCAGGCGGCGCCGCATCGCGCGATCGACGTGGAGGCGCTCGGCTGCGACTTCCTCGCGATCTCGTCGCACAAGATGTGCGGGCCGAGCGGCGTCGGAGCCCTCTGGGGCAAGGCCGAGCTGCTCGAGCAGATGTCGCCGTTCAACCTCGGCGGCGAGATGATCCGCTCGGTCGCGCTCGACCGGACGAGCTGGAACGAGCTGCCGTACAAGTTCGAGGCCGGAACGCCTGCGATCGCGGAGGCGTACGGGTTCGGGATCGCGATCGACTACCTCTCCGAGATCGGGCTCGGCGCGATCGAGCTGCACGAGCACGAGTTGACGGCGTACGCGCTCGGGAAGCTCTCCGAGCTCGACTGGATTCGCGTCTTCGGCCCGCCGGTCGAGCGCCGCGCCGGGATCGTCTCCTTCGACGTCGAGGGCATCCATCCCCACGACGTGGCGCAGATCCTCGACTGGGAAGGCGTCGCCGTCCGCGCGGGGCATCACTGCACGCAGCCGCTGATGTCGCGGCTCGGCGTCGCCGCGACGACACGCGCGAGCTTCTACCTCTACACGACTCCCGAGGAGATCGACCGGCTGGTCGAGGGCCTGCACAAGGTCAAGCTGCATCTCGGATGAGCGAATTCGATCAGCTCTACAGAGAGGTCATCCTCGACCACTACAAAAACCCGCGCGGGCACGGATTGCTCGAGGCGCCGGACGCGCAGGCCGACGGGCAGAACCCGCTCTGCGGCGACGAGGTGACGGTCTCGTTACGCTTCGACGGCGAGGTCATCTCAGGGGTCGGGTTCGAGGGTCGCGGCTGCGCGATCTCCCAGGCGGCGACCTCGATGCTGACCGAGCTCGTCGTCGGCCGCACGGTCGAGGACGTGGCGAGGATGCCGAAGGAGGAGCTGCTCGAGGAGATCGGGATCCCGCTCTCGCCGGTGCGGCTGAAGTGCGCGATTCTCGGCCTCGGCGTGCTCAAGGTGGCCCTGCACAAGTCGAAGGGCACCCCGCTTCCCGACGAGTGGATGCAGGGCGACGACCTGACGATCGCGTGACGGTGGATGTCTGTCCCGAGGCGGAGCTGCCGCCCGGTCACGTGAAGATCATCTGGTCCGGGCCGATCGCGGTCGGCGTCTACAACTGCGACGGCGAGCTCTACGCGATCGAGGACCGCTGCTCCCACGATGACGGCCCGCTCTGCGAGGGCGAGTGGGAGGAGGACGAGTGCATTGCGATCTGCCCCCGCCACGGCGCGCGCTTCGACATAACGACGGGGCGCCCGCTGACGTTGCCGGCGTTCGAGCCGGTCGCGACCTATCCCGTTCGCGTCGAGGACGGCTGGGTCAAGGTCGACGTCTAGCGCGCCTGCTACATTCCGCTTAACCGCGGAAAGGAGGTGGTCCGGCAGTGGAGATTTCCAGTACGGGCAGTGGAGGTGTCAGCCGGTAGGGACGTGCCCCTAAGACCTGCAAGGGGAATCGTCTAGCCAGCGTAGGGGGCTCGCGAAAGGTGCGACAAGCACCGGCCGCGCCGCTTCGGCAGGAAGCGTCCCTCCCAATACAGGCTGATACCGAACGACGAAGGGCCGCTCTCGAGCGGCCCTTCGTCGTTCTCCGGCACCTGTCTCCCCCGACATGGCACGGATCAGACCCCGTCATGTCCGTAACGGTCCGCGCGTTTCGCGGCTGTGCAGGGAAAAGTCGAAACGGGACGTGTTCGTTTCGCACACGACGGGGTCTGACCCCGGACATGGCCGGAGCGGCCTAGCCGTCTTTGGCCGACGCGCGGCGGAGTTGGTCTGCGAGCGGGACGAGGGGGAGGCCGAAGAGATCGACCGCGTCGGAGTTCGAGACGACATTGTCGCCAGCCTCGAGCATTGTCAGCTGGTCGCGGGTCACCGGTGGCTTCGGCAGCTTCTCCAGCACCGCTGCCTGCGCGCGCATGAGGCTGAGCGGCAAATGGAGCGACGGCCGCCGAACCCCGGCCGCCCGCTTCAGCTGCGCCCAGAACTCGTTCCACGTGACGATGTCCGGGCCGCCGATCTCGAAAGTCCTGTTCGCGGCCTCCGGCCTTTCGAGCGCCGCGGCGAAGTAGGCGGCAACGTCCTCGACCCAGATCGGCTGGATCCGCTGCGTCCCGCGCCCGACGATCGGCGTCACCGGCGCCAGCTTCGCGATCCGCATGAACTGTTCGAGCGCCCCGCCGCCACGACCGAAAACGAAGCTCGGCCTGAAGATCACGTGCTCGAGGCCGGAGTTCTTCAGCGTCTGCTCCATCGCCCACTTCGCGTGGTAGTAGGGGACGAGATCCTTCGTCGTCTCGTCGGTCCCGAGCGCGGACATGTGCACGAAGCGCCGCACGCCGGCGTCCTTCGCCGCCTCGACGAGGTCGCGCGTGCCCTGCACCATGATCCGTTCGAAGTCCTGCGGCCGACCGTTGATGATCGCGATGAGATGAACGACGGCGTCCATCCCTTCGACCGCCCGTCGCAGCGACGCTCGGTCGGTGACATCCCCCGCGACGGCCTCCTGGCTCGGCAGCTCGGAACTCCGCCCCGGCTCTCGCTCCAGCACCCGCACGTGGTGACCCGCGTCGACGAGCGCCCGAACGACATAGGGCCCGATGAAGCCGGTCGCGCCGGTGACGAGAATCTTCACTGCTGGAAGTTCTTGTAGTAGCGGCTCGGCGTCGGGCCTTTCTGGCCCTGGTACTTCGAGCCGAGCCCCCCCGATCCGTATGGC
Organism: Actinomycetota bacterium; assembly: GCA_030855545.1. Taxonomy (GTDB): domain Bacteria; phylum Actinomycetota; class Thermoleophilia; order Gaiellales; family Gaiellaceae; genus Gaiellasilicea. Next base: position 7,280 of record JALYRA010000015.1, read on the forward strand.
TTCGCGGCCGGCTCGGTCAGCTGCACGAACGAGATCTGGCCAATCTTCATTCCGTGGTAGATCGTGATCGGAAGGTTGGCGACGTTCGAAAGCTCGAGCGTGACGTGGCCGTCCCAGCCCGGGTCGATGAAGCCGGCGGTCGAGTGGATCAGCAGGCCGAGTCGCCCGAGCGAGCTCTTTCCCTCCAGCCTCGCGACGAGGTCGTCGGGCAGGCGAATGCGCTCGAGCGTCGACCCGAGCACGAATTCGCCCGGGTGCAGGATGAACGGCGTCTCGTCGTCGATCTCGACGAGCTCCGTCAGCTCTTCCTGCTCCTGTTTCACGTCGATATACGGATATCGCGAGTTGCGGAAGACGCGGAAGTAACGGTCGACACGCACGTCGAGGCTCGACGGCTGCATCAGCGACTCGTCGTACGGATCGACCTCGATCCGGCCCTCGTCGAGCAGGCGGCCGATCGTGACGTCGGAGAGGACCACGGCGCGATTCTACGGTCCTCTTGCGCCCGCGACGTTTTCCACATACCGTTCGCGCGCCCGTGTCGATGCTGTTCGAGCAAATGGAGCCGAACGAGCGCTTTCGCGCGCGGCGTGAAGACGCGCGCCGCCGCCGCCGCCGCCGCCGCGCCGTCGTCGTCGGGTTGCTGCTCGCTGTGACCGCGTGTCTCGCCGCGGGGGCGCGTTTCGTCGTCGGCGGCGAAAGCGCGAAAACTGTCGCCAGCGCGCCGCAGCCGGCAGCGAAGCAGCCCGTGAAAAAGCAGGCGCCGGTCAAGCAGCCGCGCGCGCTTCCGGACGAGGTGCGGGGAATCCACGTGACGATGGCGCTCGCCTCACTCGACGGGAAGCTCGAGGAGTATCTCGAGCTCGTCGACGAGGGCATGAACACGATGCAGCTCGACATCAAGGACGAGAACGGCGAGATCGGCTTCGTCCCCTCCGCAGTTCCGCTCGCGACCGAAGTGGGCGCCGCCAAGTCGTACTACAGGCCGCGCGAGACGGCCCGGCTCATCCATAAGAAGGGCGTCTACCTGATCGGCCGCGTCGTGACCTTCGAGGATCCGGTGCTCTCCACCGGTCGACCCGAGCTCGCGATCAAGACGCCGGACGGCTCCGTCTGGCGCAACCATGCCGGCCTCGGCTGGACGAACCCGTACGACCGCCGCGTCTGGGACTACAACGTCTCGATCGCCGAGGTCGCGGCGCGCGCAGGGTTCGACGAGATCCAGTTCGACTACGTCCGCTTCCCGAGCGACGGCGACATCGACTCGATCGTCTACCCGAACAAGACCTCGACCGCCCCCGGGTGGGTCATCGCGCAGTTCGTGCACTACGCAAAGGCGCGGCTGAAGCCGCTCGGAGTGCGCGTGTCGGCCGACGTCTTCGGGCTCGCCGCGACGCGCGATCTCGGCATCGGCCAGATTCCCCGCCGCCTCTCGAAGTACGTCGACGCGCTCTACCCGATGGTCTACCCGTCGCACTACGGCTCCGGTGAGTACGGGCTCGAGGATCCGAACGCGTCGCCGGGACCGACCGTCGAGTGGTCGCTCGCCGATTTTCGCCGCGAGCTGAAGCAGAGCAAGGCGCAGCTGATCCCCTGGCTCCAGGACTTCTCCTACGGACGCACCTACGGGGCCGCCGACGTCAGGGCGCAGATCGACGCGGCCCGCCTGATGGGCGCCCGTGGCTACCTGCTGTGGAACCCGCTCGGCATCTATACGCCCGGCGCGCTCGCGCCCGCGTAGCCTTTGTTACGATCGCCGAATGGCGATCGGCGACGTGATGAGGACTCGCGTGGTCACCGTCGAGACCGGCGACTCGGTTCGGATCGCGGTGCTGCGGATGCTGGAAGAGGGCGTCGGCTCGGTCGCCGTGTGCGAGGAGGGCAAGCTCGTCGGCATCTTCACCGAGCGGGACGTGCTGGCACTCGCCGGGGACGGGGCCGACCTCGACAGCGTGCGCGTGGGGGATGTGATGACGCGAGATCCGCTCACGGTCGACGCGGGCGTGCCGGTGCTCGACGCGGCTCGGCTGATGGGCGAGCGGAAGATCCGTCATCTACCCGTCGTCGAAGGCGAGCACCTGCTCGGGATGATCGGGATCCGCGACGTGCTCGGCAGTCTCGTCGAGCGCGCCTGGCAGGCGCACGACGAAGAAGCGCACGACACCGCCCGCTCGCTTTTCAAGGGCTAGGGCGCCAGCCGCGTCCTTGCCCAACCCGATCGCGCGCGCTCGTAGCGGAAGCGATCGTGCAGGCGATCCTCGCCGTGCTGCCAGAACTCGTACGCGTCCGGCTCGAGGCGAAGCCCGCCCCAGTGCGGCGGCAGCGGCACGTCCGCTCCGAATCGCTCGACGGTCTCCTCGAAGAGTTGCTCGAGCTCGGCCCGGTCCGCGAGCGGACGGCTCTGCGGTGACGCCCACGCTGCGTAGCGGCTTCCCGGCGGACGCGTCCTGAAGTACGCCTCCGACTCCTCTGCGGCGGCACGCTCTACAGCGCCCTCGACGCGCACCTGCCGACCGAGCGGCTGCCAGTAGAAGAGGAGAGCGGCCTTCGGGTTCGCCTCCAGCTCTCCGCCCTTGCGGCTCTCGTAGTTCGTGTGAAAGCCGAAGCCGCGCTCGTCCGCGCACTTCAGCAGCACCATCCGCGCCGACGGCCTTCCGTCAGGTGTCGACGTCGCGAGCGCCATCGTCTCGGGTGCCTCGACTCCCGCCTCGCGTGTCTCGGCGAACCAGCGCTCGAACTGCCGTAGCGGGTCGGGATCGAGGTCGCGCTCGTCCATTGCATGGACAGTATTCACGTATGCAGGCCGGCCGCCCGGTGAGCTAGTGTGGCTCGCGTGGCGACGACGAAGACGATCGACATCCGCACCACCATCCCAGGCCCGCGCTCGCAGGAGATCCTCGAGCGGAAGACCCGCGTGATCGCGAACGCGAAGGCGATCACCCTGCCGGTCGTCGCGCAGGAAGGTCGCGGCGCGACGCTCACCGACGTGGACGGAAACGTCTTTATCGACTTCACGGGCGGGGTCGGCTGCCTCAACACCGGCCACTCCCATCCCCGTGTCGTCGAGGCCGCGACAGACCAGCTCGCGCGTTTCGCGCACACCGACTTCACGGTGGTCCCGTACGAGCTCTACGTCGAGCTGGCCGAGCGCCTGCTCGAGCTGGCGCCGTTCCGTGGGCCGGCGAAGGCGGCGTTCTTCAACGCCGGCACCGAGGCGGTCGAGAACGCCGTCAAGTTCGCGCGCCTCTACACGAAGCGTCCTGCGGTGATCGCGTTCGAAGGCGCCTTCCACGGCCGCACACTCCTTGCAATGACGCTCACCTCCCGCCCGCACCCGTACAAGGTCGGGATGGGGCCGCTCGCACCCGAGGTCTACCGGGCGCCGTTTCCGGCCGATTACCGCGGCCCCGACACCGAGACAGCGCTCGCCGATCTGCGCGGGATGTTCTCGACGCACGTCGCGGCCGAGCAGGTCGCGGCGATCATCGTCGAGCCCGTCCAGGGCGAGGGCGGCTTTCTCCCCGCGCCGCAGGCGTTCATGGAAGGTCTCCGCGCGATCTGCGACGAGCACGGCATCTGCCTGATCGCGGACGAGGTGCAGACCGGTTTCGGCCGTACCGGAAAGCTCTTTGCAATCGAGCACTACGGCGTCGAGCCCGATCTGATCGTCGTCGCCAAGTCGATTGCCGCCGGCCTGCCGCTCTCGGGGGTGCTCGGCAAGGCGGAGGTCATGGACGCGGCGCACGACGGCGCCGTCGGCGGCACCTACGTTGGCAACCCGGTCGCCCAGGCGGCCGCGCTCGCCGTCCTCGACGTGATCGAGGAGGAAGGGCTGCTCGAGCGAGCAGCGTCGATCGGCGAGACGATGCGCAACCGCATGCTGGCCTGGCAGGAGCGCTTTCCCGCCATCGGCGAGGTGCGCGGGCTCGGCGCCATGCTCGCGATCGAGCTCGTCGCCGACCGAGCGACCAAGCAGCCTGCGCCGGAGCTCGCGCAGGCCGTGGTCGAAGCGGCGATGCAGCGCGGCCTGCTGCTGCTCAAGGCCGGCGTGTACGGCAACGCGATTCGCGTTCTCTCCCCGCTCGTGATCACGGACGCGGAGCTGGACGAGGCGCTCGGCGTCTGGGAAGACGCGCTCGAGCACGCGCTCGAGTAGTTCGGGTTCTTCGCGTCGGGAACGGTACGCTCGTGCCCGTGGGCCAACAGATGATCTCGGGGCGGTACGAGCTCAAGGAGATGGTCGGCAGCGGCGGCATGTCGAGCGTCTACTGCGCGTTCGACACGCTCCTCGAGCGCAATGTCGCGCTGAAGATCCTCCACGCCCAGTTCGGGGAGGACGAAGACTACGTCGAGCGCTTCCGCCGCGAGGCCCGCGCCGTCGCGCAGCTCTCGCACCCGAACATCGTCACCGTGATCGATCGCGGCGAGGAGGACGGGAAGCAGTTCATCGTCTTCGAGCTGATCGACGGGGAGAACCTGAAGGAGTTCGTCGAGCGCGGCGGGCCGCTCCCCGTGCGCCGTGCGGTCGAGCTGGGCCTCGAGATCGCGCGCGCGCTCTCGTTCGCGCACGCGCAGGGCCTGATCCACCGTGACGTGAAGCCGCAGAACGTGCTCCTGAGCGGTGACGGCAGTGCGAAGGTGACCGACTTCGGGATCGTCCGGTCACTCGACGCCGTCGGGCACACCGAGACCGGCACCGTGCTTGGCACGAGCCACTACATCGCGCCGGAGCAGGCCCGCGGCGAGCGGGTCGACGCCCAGACCGACGTCTACTCGTACGGCGTCGTCCTCTACGAGCTGCTCACCGGCGAGGTGCCGTTCCCGGGCGACAACTTCCTTTCCGTCGCGATGAAGCACGTCAACGATCCCGTTCCGAGCGTGCTCGACCGGCGGCCCGACGTGCCGCTCCGGCTCGCGACGCTCGTCGACCGCTGCATGGCGAAGCTGCCCGACGATCGTCCCGCGTCGATGGACGAGCTCGTCGGCGAGCTCGAGGCCGTCCTCGCCGAGCTGGGCGCGAAGGAGGGCAGCGAGGGGACGATGATCATGCGCCAGCCGGCCGCGCCGAAGCCGTCCCGTCGTGCAAGGCAGCCGCGAGCGGCGTCGCGACGCTTTCCGGTCTGGCCTGTTCTGCTGGGCCTGCTACTGCTCGCGGCCGTCGTCGGCGGGCTTGTGCTCACGCGTGACGACGCGGGCAACGACGCGCCGGGGACAGCTCAGAGCGAGCCCGTGCTGCTCGAGGGCGTCTCCTCGTTCGACCCGCCGCCCGGCGACGGCGAAGAGCACTCCGAGCGCGTCGGCGACGCCACGGATGGCGACGGCGCGACCTACTGGACGACGGAGAGCTACCGCGCGTTCTCGAAGCCGGGCGTCGGCCTCGTCCTCGAGGCGGACGGCGCGCCGAGCCAGATCGGACTGACGACGGACACGCCGGGCTTCACCGCCGAGATCCGTGCCGGCGACTCCGCTCGAGGCCCCTTCGACACGGTCGTCGGCAAGGCACAGACCGTCGGCGCGTCGGCGGTGTGGGAGCTCGACGAGACAGAGGCGCGCTTCTTCGCGGTCTGGATCACCCAGCTCGACCGCGTCGCCCACATCAACGAGGTCGAGGCGACCTAGAGGAGTCAGTACTCGAGCTGCGATCGGCGCTCGTGCCGCTCGAGCCCGAGCTGGATCAGCCGGTCGAGGAGCTCGGCATAGGGGATTCCCGATGCCTCGAATAGCCGCGCGTAGACGCTCGTCGAGGTGAAGCCGGGAATCGTGTTGATCTCGTTCACGACCGGCTCGCCCCCTGGGGTGACGAAGAAGTCGACGCGCGCCATTCCCTCGCACTCGGTCGCGATGAACGAGTCGACGGCGAGGGCCTGCACCTTCGCGGCGACGTCGTCCGGGATGCGGGCGGGAACGATGATGTCGGAGCCGCCCGCGTCGTACTTGGCGGCGTAGTCGTACCACTCCGCGTGCGGGACGATCTCGCCGACGACCGACGCGATCGGCGCCGGCCGCAGATTGCCCAGCACGCTGCACTCGACCTCGGTCCCTTCCATGAGCTCCTCGACGAGCACCTTCTCGTCGTGCCGCCGTGCGAGCGCAACCGCGGCGACGAGCTCCTGCTCGTCGTGGGCCTTCGTGATCCCGACCGAGGAACCGAGTCGCGCCGGCTTGACGAAGACCGGGAAGCCGAACGGATTGCTGATCTCGTCGCCGAGCCGGAGCGTGACGTTCCGCGCAACCGGGATGCCCCGGTCGCGGAGCACCGCCTTGAACAGGTCCTTGTCCATGCAGAGCGCGGATGCTGCGACGCCGGCGCCGACGTACGGCACGCCCGCGAGCTCGAGCAGGCCCTGCACCGTCCCGTCCTCGCCGAACGGCCCGTGCAAGACGGGGATGACGACGTCGACCGAGCCGAGCGCCTGCGCCGCGGAGTCGGCGACGACGGGCAGCGTCTCCGCTACGCCACCTAGTGACAAAGTGTTACTTGGCCCCTCGAGCGCCCAGCGCCCGTCGCGGCCGATTGCGATCGTCGTCGTCTCGTAGCGATCCGGATCGAGCGCCTCGAGCACGGAACGGGCGGAGGCGAGGGAGATCTCGTGCTCGCTCGAGCGCCCGCCCGCGATCACTGCGACGCGGAGCTTCGAGTTCACGGCGTTGTCGTCGTCGGGGTCGGTGGGGGCTCTTCCGGCACCGGCTCCTCGAACCGCCCGATCACGATCACGACCGTCGTTCCCTGCTCGGCCTCGGAGCCGCCCTCGGGATCCTGCGAGAGGACGCGGCCGTCGAGCTCCGCGTTGTCGACGATCTCCTCGACCACCTGCGTCTCGAAGCCCGATTCCTGAAGCTGCGCGCGGGCATCGCCTTCCATTTGGCTCGTCACGTCGGGCACCAGCGAGCTCTGCGGGCCCTCCGAGACCTGCAGCGTGATCACCGAGCCCTTACCCTGCTGCGTTCCTGCGGCTGGATTCTGGCCAACGACGGTGCCCGCAGCCGCTTCGTCCTCGACATCCTCTCTCGCAACGGCGAAGTTCAGGCCCTGGAGCACCGACTCGGCGCTCTCGAACGGGCTGCCGATCACATTCGGGACGGCGATCGGCCTCGGCCCCTTCGAGACGTTGACGCGCACGTCCGTGCCCTCGAGCACCTCGGTGCCGGCCTTCGGCGCCGTCGCGAGGACGGTGTCGACCGGCTGTAGCGAATTGACGGAGACAACGTTCGGTTGCAGCCCCGCCGCGGTCAGCTCGGAGACGGCCTGATCCCTGCTCTCGCCGACCACGTCGGGCACACGCACGCGTTTCTTCCCGGTCGAGACGACGATCGTGACGAAGTTGCCGCGCTGCATCCGGTCGCCCGGCTGTGGGTCCTGCGTGATCACGATTCCCTCTTTGACGTCCGCGTCGTCGCGGCGCTCGACGAGCTCGCGAAGGCCGGCGTTGCGAATCTGCCCGACGGCGAGCCGCTCGGCGATGCCCTCGACATCGGGGACGGCGACCGGCTTCGTCTCGCTCAGCTGGTCCTGGAGCTGCTGATACGCGAACCAGCCGCCCACGAGCGCGAGCGCGACGAGGAGTAGCGCGAGCAGCCACGGCCAGATCGCGCGGCGGCGCGGGGGCTCGTCGTACTCGTAGTAGCGGCCCGGTGTGTACGTCGTCTGGCCCGCGGCCGCGGGTGGCCGAATCGTCGTCGCAGCCTCGCCGACCTGGCCGCGCGAGAGCACCGTCGTCGCAGCCTCGGCGGTCTCGGCGGAGACGCCGATCCCGCGCGCAATCCGCTCGAGGTCGGAGTCCATCTCCTCGGCCGAGTGGTAGCGGTCGGCGGAGTCCTTGGCGAGCGCGCGGAGGACGACGAAGTCGAGGTCGCGCGGTACCTCGGGCCGGCGTGCCGACGGGGGCGCCGGCGCCTGCGAGAGATGCTTCATCGCGATCTCGACGGGCGTCTCGCCGTTGAACGGCACCGCCCCCGTCAAGAGCTCGTAGAGGACGATGCCAGTCGAGTAGAGATCGGAGGTCTGATCGACCGGGGCGCCTCGCGCCTGCTCGGGCGAGAGGTACTGCGCGGTGCCGATGATCGACCCGGCTTCGGTCATCTGACTCGCGGCGCCGGCGCGTGCGATCCCGAAGTCCATCACCTTCACGCGCCCGTCCTCGTCGACGATCACGTTGTGCGGCTTGATGTCGCGGTGGACGATCCCGTTCCGGTGCGCGAAGCGAAGAGCCGAGAGGATCTGGCGCGTGTAGTCGATGCCGATTCCGAGCGGCGAGGGGCCGCGCGCGATGATCAGCTCCTTCAGCGTCCGCCCCTCGACATACTCCATCGCGATGTAATAGGTGCCCTCGGCCTCGCCGCGGTCGTAGACCGAGACGATGTTCGGGTGCGAGAGGCCGGCGGCATTCTGTGCCTCGCGGCGGAAGCGCTCGATGAACTGGTCGTCGCGTGCGTGGCGGTCGTCGAGGATCTTGATCGCGACGCGCCGGCCGAGCTCCTGATCCTCGGCGAGGTAGACGTTCGCCATCCCGCCAGACCCGAGTTTGCGGACGATTTGGTAGCGCCCGTCGAAGAGCGTGTTGATGAGATGGTCGCCGGAGGCCATACGAGAACCGGTTAGGAGTTCGCCGCGGAGCCGAGGATCGCCTGCAAGACGGCGCGCGCAACCGGGGCCGCCGTCTCGCCGCCTGTCGAGTTCTGCTGCTCGACGACCACTGCGATCGCGACCTGCGGCCGGTCCTTCCCTGCGTAGCTGATGAACCAGGTCGTGTTCAGGCCGGCGATCCCCGTTTCGGCGGTGCCCGTCTTGCCGCCGACGGTGAACCCCGAGAGGCGCGCTGCGGTGCCGGTACCGCCCTCGACGGCGTCCTTCATCATCGCCGCCACCGCCTGCGCCGTCTCCGCCTTGACGGCGCGGCCGAGCTCGTCCGGCTTCGTCTTCTGCACGATCGAGCCGTCCGGCGCCACGATCCGATCGATGACGTGCGGCCTCATCACGACGCCGTCGTTCGCGATCGCGGAAACGACCATCGCCATTTGCAGCGGCGTCACGAGCAGGCGCTCCTGGCCGAACGCGAACCGCCCGGGGTCGACCTCCGGGTCCTCCTTGGGATCGAAGAGGTCGGTGCCCTTGAAGAGGCCGCTCGGCGAGCGCTCGTTCGTCGGCGTCTCGAGCGGCGGAATCGAGTAGAAGCCGAAGCGCTTCATGTAGTCGACGAGGAACGTCGCGCCGAGCTCCTTGCCGATGTTGCAGAAGACCGAGTTGACCGAGAACTTGAGCGCCGTCTTCAGATCGACGCGTCCGAACGGCGACGTCGTGTCGTAGTTGTTGACGCGCTTGCCGTAGACCTCGCAGTACCCGGGGTCGACGAAGCTCGACTCCGGCGTGTAGCGCCCGGAGTCGATCGCGGCCGCGGCGGTGACGACCTTGAACGTCGAGCCCGGCGCGTAGAGGCCGGCGGTGCCGCGGTTGAGCAGCGCGTCGGGCCGCTTGCAGTCGGCACGGGTGCTCGTAATCTCGTCGAACCGCTCCTCGACGAGGTTCGGGTCGTAGGTCGGCGACGAGGCCATCACGAGCACGCGGCCGGTCGCGGGCTCGAGAGCGACCACGGAGCCGCAGCGGCTGCCGAGCGCGCTCAACGCCGCCCGCTGCCCGCGCGGGTCGAGCGTCGTCAGGATGTCGTTCCCCTCGATCGTCGCGCCCTTCAGCCGGTCGACTGCGGTGTCGAGCACCGTCGACAGGTTTGCGTTCGAGCCGGTCAGGTAGTCGTTCTGCGAGCGCTCGAGCCCGGTACGAAAGCGTGACTGGGTCGAGTAGCCGTGCACGTGGGCGGCGTGCCCGCCCTGCGGGTACTCGCGGAAGTAGAGCGTCCTGCCGCCGACTTTCTGGACGCGATTCTTCGCGAGGACGAGCCCACGCTCCCTGATCTCGCCCCGCTTGATCGTGAACTGAGCGACCCGCTGGATCTGGTTGTCCTGCCGGTCGGCGAGGTCGCCGGCCGCCCACGCCTGCCAGTAGGTGGTCGCGACGACGAGCGCGACGATCAGGCCGACGCCGGTCAGTGCGAGCCGGGTGATCTGGCGGTTCATGCGGGCCGATTCGCCCTGTTCGAGACGAGCAGCAACAGCGCGAGCAGGACAAAGTTCGCGACGACGCTCGAGCCTCCGTAGGAGACGAATGGCAGCGTGATTCCCGTCAGCGGGATCACGCGCAGCACGCCGCCGACGATGATGAACGTCTGCAGCGCGAAGCCGAACGTCAGCCCGGCGGCGAGCAGCTTCGAGAAGCCGTCGTCGGCCTGAAGCGCGATCCGGAAGCCGCGCGCGACGAAGAGCATGAAGACGAGCAACAGGCCCGCAGCTCCGACGAGGCCGAGCTCCTGCGCGATCGCGGAATAGATGAAGTCCGTGTTGAGAAACGGGATGATCGGGTCGCCGCCGGTCGTCGTGAACGTCCCCTTGCCGAGCCCGGTCCCGCCGAAGCCCCCATTCCCGATCGAGTAGAGGCTCTTCACGAGCTGGAAAGAACCGCAATCCTGGCGGAGCGCGAGCTCGCCGGTCTGGGCGCAGAAGACCGGCTCCTCGGTCCACGGGTTGAGCCAGATCGTCACGCGCTCTTGCACGTGGCCGACGAACTGGTAGACGAACGCAGCACCCGCGACGAAGAGAACAAGGCCAGCGGCGACGTAGGCGAGGCGCCCGGTCGCGACGTAGAGCATTGCGAGGAAGATCCCGAACTGGAGGAGCGCGCTACCGAGGTCGTTCGTCTGGACGAGCACGAGCATGGCGCCGCCCCAGATCAGAAGGAGCGGGCCGAAGTCCTTGATCCTTCCCTGTGCGAGCACCTCGCGCTTGTCGCGCAGGTACCCGGCGAGGAAGATGATCAGGAAGATCTTCGCCAGCTCGCCCGGCTGGAACTGGAACGCGCCGACCTTCACCCAGAGCCGCGCCCCGTTGATCGTCTGCCCGAGGCCCGGCAGCGCCGGCAGCATCAGGAGCAGGATCGCCGTGATCCCGAACAGGTACTTGTACTGCTCCAGCACGCGGAAGTCGCGGCGGAGAGAGAACAAGGTCAGCGCGAAGAGCGCGACACCGATCACGACCCAGAGGCTCTGACGGAACGCGTCGTCCGGCTCGAGCCGGTAGATCGTCGTGACGCCGATCGCCGACAGGAGCGCCGCGAGCGGCAGGAGGACGGCGTCGGACAGGGCGACCGTGTAGCGCGCGACGAGGTGCGCCGCGAGGTAGAGCGCGACGAAGACGCCGGCGTAGGTCAGCGAGGCGGAGTCGACGAGCTCCGAACGGGCGATGTAGACGCTTGCAAAGCCGATCGCCGTGAGGAGACCCACGGCGATCAGGTTCAGCAGCTCGCGGTTTCGGAGGGTCAGCGGGTCAACCCCCACGCTGCGAGGAGGACGATCGCGACGAGCAGGAGGACGAGGAAGACGAAGGGGAGGATGCGGCGGCGTGGCTCGGCGTTGGGCTCGCCGGTGGCCTCGGCTTGACGGAGGCGCTCCTGCATCTCCGCTGCCGACACGACCGCGGTGTCGACCGCCGGGATGCGCTCGAGGCCCGAGAGCGTGTCCTCGTCGTCCTCGGCCTGCTCGGGATCGGGGACCGCGGGCATGCGGGCCGTTTCCCCCGGGTCGGGCTCGGCAGCAGGCTCGACCGTAAAGAGCACGACGGTGATGTTGTCCTCGCCCCCACCGGCGTTCGCCGCGTCGACGAGCGCCCTCGAGATGCGATCGAGATCGTCGGTTCCGTCGAGGAGCGCCTGGATCTCGCGGTCGGGGATCATGTCGGTGAGCCCGTCCGAGCAGAGCAGGAACAGGTCGTTCGGCTCGGCCTGGACCGTGAAGGTGTCGACGTCGACCTCGGGCTCGGTGCCGACCGCGCGGGTGATCACGGAGCGCTGCGGGTGGGTCTCGGCCTCGACGGGGGAGAGCTTGCCGCTGCGCACGAGCTCGCCGACGAGCGAGTGGTCGTCGGTCAGCTGCTCGAGGCTGCCGTCGCGCACGCGATAGGCGCGAGAGTCGCCGACATGGCCGATGGCGATCGTCGCGTCGGAGGCGTCGATGAGCGCGACCGTCATCGTCGTGCCCATCCCCGACGCGGCCGTGTCCTCGTTCGAGCGCTGGAAGACGCGCCGGTTCGCCTCCTGGATCAGCGACGCGACGCGATCCTCGCCGAGCACCTCGCCGCCCGCTTCCGCGAGCACCGCCGCGGCCAGGCCGGACGCGACCTCGCCGGCCTGCGCGCCGCCCATCCCGTCGGCGATCGCGAAGAGCGGCGGCTCGCAGACGTACGCGTCCTCGTTGTGCCGCCTGCGCCGGCCCGGATCCGTTGCGACCGAGAAGCGCATCAGAGGTCGACCCGGAAGTCGGTCTGCCCGACGCGGACGATGTCGCCCTTCGTCAGCCGCCGCGGGGTCGTGACGCGGGCGCCGTTGACGAAGGTGCCGTTCGTGGAGCCGATGTCCTCGACCCAGAGGCCGTCCCGCTTCGCCTCGAAGCGCGCATGCTGGGCGGATGCGAACTCGTCACCGTCGAGCGGAACCTCGTTCTGACCGCCGCGGCCGATCGCGATCGGCATCGAGTCGACCGGAACCTCCTCGCCGGTGCGGAGGGCCGGGCTCTTGAGCACGACGAGCTTGGCGTGCCTCGCGGGGGTGAGGCCGGCGCTCGCGGCGTCGGCCGGCCTGATCAGCGCGCTCTCGCCGGCCACCAGCGCTCCCGCCCCGCCACGGAAATCGCGGCTGGCGCTGCGCACGATCCGCCAGATGAAGAGGTAGAGCAGGACGATGAACGCGATCTTGAGAGCGAGCAGCGCTTCGTCGACTGCGATGTTCACGAGACAGCCCGCTTCGCAAAGACGAGCTCGGTGTCACCGAGCGTGATCGTGTCTCCGTCGGAGAGCTTCGAGCGCTGCACGCGCTTGCCGTTCAGGTCGGTGCCGTTCGTCGAGTCGAGGTCGACGACCCACCAGCTCGAGCCCTCGCGGCGGAGCTCGGCGTGACGGCGCGACACGTTCGCATCCTCCACCTGAAGGTCGCAGTCCTTCGAGCGCCCGAGCACGAGCTTCGCGCTCGAGAGCGCGTGCGTGCGCCCGTTCATCGTCACCGCGAACGTTTCCGCCTCGACGCCGAGATCGACCGGCGACGCGGCTTCCGTCGGCTGCGGCGCCGTCGCCTTGTAGATCATCGTCGCACCCGGTTCGACTTGCGCGGCCGGCTCGTCGAGCTGCGGGCCTCGCTTCCCCTCGGGCTGCACCATTCGCGTCGCGATCCCGAACTCGCCGATCGAGAGGTCGGCGTCCGTCTTCATCAGCACGCTCGGCGGCGTCAGCATCGCGTAGCTCTCGCGCCGCGCATGCTCGACGAGATAGTCCTGGAGCTCGCCGACCAGCGAGCCCTCGTAGCCGGTGAACTGCTCGCGGTCCTGCTCGGAGAGGAAGACCGAGTACTCGTTCGGGACGTAGACGCGCGAGACGGAGATCGTGCGGTGCTCGTCCATCTCCTTCGCCAGCTTGCGCGCCAGCTCGACGGGCTGCACATGCGTCCGAAAGGCACGGCCGAACATCCCCTCGAAGAGGCCTTCGATCTTCTGTTCGATGCTGCGGAGAACGCTCATGCGGTCAGGGGAGGAGGTTCCCCCAGCCGCCGAGTCTAATGCTCGTACTTGAAGGCGAGGCCGGTGCAGGTGAGCCAGACCGCGGCGACGAGCGGCAGCGCAGGTGCGGCCGGTGCGGCGAAGAGCATGCCCGCGAGGGCACCGGCGCCGAGACCCGCGATCCGCCACGGCGTCCTGGCGTAGGGGAGAGCTGCAGCGATCGCGGCGAGGGCAAGCGCCTCGAGTGCGAGGCCCGCCGGCACTGCCTCGACCAGCATCGTTGCTGCTGTCACGGCACTGTCTGTGCGCTCGAGATCGACGGGCGGAACCGCACCTTGCCGGAAGGGCAGGTCCCAGCCGCGCAGGCCGGCCGCAACCGCGGCCACCGCGACGGCTGCGAGCGCCTGCGCTGCAC
>JALYRA010000017.1 GCA_030855545.1 Actinomycetota bacterium
GCTGAAGGACGTCGTTCAGGTCCGGGTCGGCCTTGAGGACGCTCGGACCGAGGCGCTTCAGCACCGCGCCGGCCGGAAGCGGGCGCAGCGGGCGGGGCTCCGGGAGCGGGGTGGTGCTTGTCCAGTCGCCGGCGGGCGTCGGCTCGGGTGCAGGGTCCGGCTCCTCCCTCGTCCGCTCGACGCAGCCGCGCCAGCGGAGTAGCAGCGACGCGTCGCGGTCGATCTCGCTCGCGATCGCGTAGCCCAAAGCGGCGACGTGCTCGCACGCGTCGCGGCCGCACGTGCACGAGCGGCTGAGCGCCCGGCCGACCGGCACGAGCGGCTCCTCCCAGTCGATCGTCATCGTGTGCTCGAGCTGGACGGATTGCGCCTGCCCTTCCACTGCGGCCGCGAGCGCCGGGCTGCGCTCGGCCGACCGTGCGACTGCCGCCCAGATGCGAACCGGCACCGGCTCTGCCGCGATCGTCGCCGTGTGCTCCTCGACCTCGCAACTCAGCTCACCCTCGGCGACAACGACCGTGTGCACCTCGGCCGCGCGCGCGAGCTGCCGGCCGCGCTCTGCGGTCGACGAGCCCTCGTCCGGCGCGACGGCCGTCGCAAAGAGGCGTGCCCACGGGCCGGACCCGATCCGCTCGCGCTCGCTGGCGACCTCGATCGGACGGCCCTCGTGCAAGACGTCGGTCATGCAGCCTCCTCATCGAGATCCGGTGCAAGAGCCACCGCAGCTTTGATCGCGCCGAGGTCGAGGCTGCCGAGCCAGTCCTCGGAGCGGCCGGCGATCACCTTCTCGGCGAGCTCGCGCTTGGAGTCGAGCAGGGCATCGATCCGCTCCTCGAGCGTGCCGGAGCAGATCAGGCTGTGCACGAAGACCGGCTTGCGCTGGCCGAACCGGTGCGCGCGGTCTGTCGCCTGCTGCTCGACGGCCGGGTTCCACCACCTGTCGAAGTGGAAGACGTGGTTCGCAGCGGGCAGGTTGAGCCCGCGGCCGCCGGCGCGGATCGAGATCACGAGCACCGTCGGGCCGTCCGCCCGCTCGAACGACTCCAAGAGCTCCTGCCGCTGCCGCGCGTTCAGGCGACCGTGGAAGAAGCCGACGCTCGTCCCGAGCCGCTCCGCCAGGTGGGGTACGAGCCGGTCGAAGCCCGGGTACTGGGTGAAGACGAGCGACTTGTCGCCTTCCGGCACGGCCTGCAGCAGCCCGACGAGCCGCTCGAGCTTGCCGGAGCGCCCGTCGAGCGGCCGACCGGTCGAGACCAGCATCTCGGGGTGGTTGCAGACCTGTTTCAGGTGGCTGAGCATCGCGAGCACGGCGCCGCGGCGACCGAAGCGATCCTCGTGAGCCTCGATGCGCGGCATCCACCGGTCGACGGTCGCTCGGTAGAGGCTCGCCTGCTCGACCGTCAGCCGGCAGTAGGCCTTCTCGATCGTGATCGGCGGCAGCTCCAGCTCGACCTCGGGCGCGTCCTTCTCGCGGCGGAGGATGAACGGCTGCACGATCGCCCGGAGCCGCTCCACCGACCGGTCGTCGCCGAACGCCTCGATCGGCTTTGCGAACGCGCGGTCGAACCACTCGCGCGAGCCGAGCAGGCCGGGGTTGACGATGTCCATGATCGCCCAGAGCTCGCCGAGCCGGTTCTCGATCGGCGTGCCCGTCATCGCGAGCTTCCGCCGTGCGCTCAGCCGGCGCAGCGCCCGCGCCCGCTTCGTCGCCGGGTTCTTAACGTCCTGCGCTTCGTCGAGCAGCAGCCGATCCCACGGGATCGCGGCGAGCGCGTCGACGTCCCGCGAGGCGATGTCGTAGGAGGTGATCACGACGTCGTGGCCCTTGGCAGCCAGAGCGAGCTCGGCGGCGCCCAGACGGGCGAGGCCGTGATGTGAGTGGACGCGCAGGCCGGGCGCGAACTTCGCGATCTCGGCGCCCCACTGCTTGACGACGCTCATCGGGCAGACGACGAGCGTCGGGCCGACGGCGTCGCCGCTCTCCCGCTCGGAGAGCAGCATCGCGATCGCCTGAACCGTCTTCCCGAGTCCCATGTCGTCGGCCAGGATCCCGCCGACGCCGAGGTCGCCGAGGAGCCGCAGCCAGCCGTGCCCGCGTTCCTGGAACCCGAAGAGCTGGAAGCGCATGCCCGCAGGAGTCGGCAGGGGCTTGAACCGCGCGTCGCCGTCGCCGAGCAGCTCGGCCAGTGGCGTGTCCAGGATCACGTCGCCGAGCTCGACGCCCGCCTCGCCCGTCTCGATCCCGGAGACGGCCCGGACGAGATCGACTATGCCGCCACCGTCTGGTCCGCTCCCCAGCCGGCGGCGTTCGAGGAAGCGGAGCGCGCGCTCGACCTCGGACTGGCGCAAGGCGTGCCAGCGGCCGCCGACGCGGATTAGCGGCTCTTTGGCAGCGGCCAGCTCGGCGAGCTCCTCCTCGGTGAGGGAGACGTCGCCGACGGCGACCTTCCAGTCGAACGTGGCGAGCGCCGCGGTCGAGAGGAGCCCGCTCGACCTCGCGGCCGGTCCGCTCGTCGCCGTCAGGTTCACCCGCAGCTTGCTCGGCGAGCCGAGCCAGGCCGAGGGAAGCAGCACCGGCACGCCCAGCTCTTCGAGCGCAGGCATGCCCTCGCGCAGGAAGAGGCGCACCTCGTCGGCATCGAGCACCGCCTCGCTCGGCGCGGCGATGTCGAAGCGGATCCCGTGCTCGGTGAGTAGCGGCTCGATCTCGTGCAGGCGGCGGGTGAGGTCGCGCCGGGCGTCGCTCGCGCGCAGGAAGGTGAAGACCTCGTCGCCCTCGCCCGCGAGCAGCGACGCGGGCAGGCTCAGCGTCGGGTCGTCCTCGGCGTGCAGCCACAGCTCGACGACGAGCCGGTCGCCACGCTCGTCAAGATGAAGGCCGAGTTGCCAGCGTGCGGCCGAGCGGCTGCCGAGCCCCTCCGTGATCCAGCGCGAGAGCTTCTTGTGCAGACTCGGGAAGCCGGAGTGGGTGGGGAGCTCGGGGTCGGCGGCCGTGAGCCCGTCGAGGAAGAGATCCAGCGCCGTCGGCCGGCGCGGCCGAAGCGGGCTGTGCAGACTGACCCGCGCGGCGCGCAGCCGGTCTCGGGCGATCTGGTCGACGACGACGGGGTAGAGGTCGTGGACGGTCGCGTCGCGGTCGCCGTCGAATGCGCGCGCACCGGCCTCCGGCAGCGCCGCAGCGATCTGGGTCAGTTGCGTCTGCACGCTCTCGTCGAGCGTCGCGCCCCAGAACGCGTGCCAGGCGCCGCCGCCGTGCTCGAGGTAGGGGTGGACGAGACCCTCGGTGACCGAGCGCTGCGCGAGCTCGAGGACGGCGAAGACGGCGAGCGCGCTCGCTCCCGCGTTCGCCGGAGCGGCCCCGGCGAGCCGGAGGAGCTCGTCGACGTCGATCTCGCGGGACGGCGCGTCGGGATCGCGGAGGACGAGCTCGGCGCTCGCATCCTGCTGCCAGACGATCTCGAGGGTCGGCTCAAACACAACCTTTCAAGATAGGCGCAAACGAGGACGTCCTGCAGAGATATGCTTCCCGCCGCGAGCCGGCCGCCCAGCCGGGCCGCGCAACCCAGAGCGTCAGCGGGGGGAAACGCTGCAGCAACCTGGCCGGACATCCGTCGACGAGGTCCTCGCAGAGCTGCGTGAGAACGAGGCGCGGCAGCGGGCGCTCCTGTCCGTCCTGCCGGACATCATGTTCCGGCTGCACCGCAACGGGACGTACCTCGAGTTCGCGGGCGATCTGACCCGTCTTGCGACCCCGGCGGACGAGTTGCTCGGCGCGAACATGCACAAGATCCTTCCCGCCGAGGTCTCAGGGGCGCTGATGGGGTGCGTGGAGCGCGCGCTCGGGTCGGGACAGCTGCAGACCGTCGAGTACCGCCTCCGCACCCATGCCGGCGACGAGCGGGACTTCGAGGCGCGCGTCGTCCGCGCCGGCGAGAACGAGGTGGTCACCGTCGTCCGCGACGTCACCGAGCTGAAGCTCGCAGAGCAGGAGCGCCGGGAGTCGCGAGCACGCGTCGTCGCGGCGGAGGAGGCGGAGCGGGTGCGCCTCGAGCGAAACCTCCACGACGGCGCGCAGCAGCGATTCGTCACCGCGAACGTCAACCTGCACCTCGCGGACCGCGATCTCGAACGGAATCCTGCTGCCGCTCGCGCCTTCCTCGCGACCGCTCAGGCGGAGCTCACAGCCGGCCTTGCGGAGATCCGCCAGCTCTCGCAGGGGCTGCACCCCCATGCGCTCGCCGTCGACGGACTTGCGGCGGCCGTCCGGGCGCTCGTCGAGAACACCTTCGTTCCGGTGGAGCTCGAGGAGCTTCCCGCGGAGCGGCTGCCGGAGCCCGTCGAGGTGGTGGCGTACTACGTGATCGCGGAGTCGCTCGCGAACGCCGCCAAGCACGCGAACGCGACGCGCATCGTCGTGGCGGCCCGACTTCGCGGTGACGAGCTGGTAGCGGAGATCGTCGACGACGGCGAGGGCGGCGCCGACGTCGCCGGCGGCAGTGGGCTCCGCGGGCTCGTAGCTCGGGTCGCGGCGGTCGGGGGGCGGCTCGAGGTTGCCAGCCCGACCGGGCAAGGCACGCGCGTCCGGGCTGCGATTCCGGTCGAATCCCGTTTGCAATAAGGGTTTGAGCCCGATCCGGCGTAGCCGCCGTTGCGCGATCGTTGCGGTTCGATTAAGCACCTAACTCCTTTGCACACACGGCGTTGTAGCTGTCATGAGCGCGCTCGCAACGCCAATCACCCTCGAGCTGGATGCCGCCCGCCAGTTCGATTTCTGGCTCGGGGAGTGGGACTGCACCTGGCACGCTGACGGTCTCGAGCACAGGGGCACGAACTCGGTGTACCTCGATCTCGGACATGTCATCGTCGAGAACTTCGACGGCCGGCCCTCGCTCGACTTCCAGGGGCTCAGCTTCTCGGTCTACGACCGGAAGGCTCATTGCTGGAAGCAGACGTGGGTCGACAGCGAAGGGAGTTACCTCGACTTCGCCGGCAGCTTCGAGCACGGTGTCATGGAGCTGCGGCGAATCGGCGAAGTCGACGGTGCTCCGGCCTGGTTCCGGATGCGCTGGGAGAACGTCGAGCCGAATTCGTTCGACTGGAGCTGGCAGCGCTCCGGCGACGACGGCGAGACCTGGACGGCCCTCTGGGAGATCGAGTACCGGCGTGTCCTATAGCTGGGCCGACCCACACTTCGCGGCGCTCTACGCACGCCGCGAGGAGGAACGGCTCGCAGAGCGGCTCATCAAGCGCATGCGCGTGATGGCCGCCTGCGAGCTGGATCCGAATGCGATCACCTGGCGCGAGCCAGGGTGGATCGAGAACGACATCGCCGTGCGCGGCGGGCATCTCCGTCTGCTCTAAACCCTCCTGAGCAGGCGATTCGGATGCCCGCCGAGGGCGGTCGTAAAATGGGCCGTCCGTGAGCGCTGACTTCGTCCACCTGCACGTCCACAGCGAGTACTCGATCCTCGACGGGGCGTGCCGAATTCCCGCGCTCGCCGCCCGCGCGGCTCAGCTCGACATGCCTGCGGTCGCGCTCACAGACCACGGCTCGCTCGCCGGGTCGGTCGACCTCTACAAGGCGGCGAAGCAGGAAGGGATCAAGCCGATCGTCGGCTGCGAGGTCTACGTCGCCGACGATCGTCACGCGCGGACGCGCGGGTACGCGCACTTGACCCTCCTGGCCGAGACGACAGCCGGCTACTCGAACCTGATCAAACTCAGCTCGCTCGGCTACCTCGAGGGCTACTATACGAAGCCGCGCGTCGACTGGGAGCTCCTTGAGCGGTACTCCGGCGGCCTGATCGCGCTCTCCGGCTGCCTCTCCGGCCGGGTCTGCAAGGCGCTCGAGGAGAGCCGGCCGAAGGACGCCGCTGCCGACCTCGACCGCCTCGCGCAGGTCTTCGGGCGCGAAAACACCTACGTCGAGCTCCAGAACGCCGGCCTCGACGTGCAGCAGCGCGTCAACCCGGAGCTCGTCAAGCTCGCCGCCGAGGCGAAGCTGCCGCTCGTCGCGACCGGCGACGTTCACTACCTCACTGCTGCCGACGCCTACTCGCACGAGGCGCTGCTGTGCATCCAGTCGGGCGACTCGCTCAAGAACCCGAATCACTGGAAGTTCGACACGAACGAGTTCTACTTCAAGACGCCCGAGGAGATGGCGCTCGACTTCCCCGGCCACGAGGACGCGATGCGGCGCACGCTCGAGGTCGCCGAGCGCTGCTCGATCGAGATCGAGCTCGGGAACATCCTGCTGCCGAAGTTCCCCACGCCCGAGGGCCGCGACGCCTTCGAGTATCTCGTCGAGCTGTGCGAGAAGGGACTCGAGCGCCGGTACGACAAGATCACGCCCGAGCTGCGCGAGCGGCTCCAGTTCGAGCTGAAGACGATCCGCGAGATGGGCTTCGCCGACTACTTCCTGATCGTCTGGGACTTCATCGCGTTCGCGAAGCGCAATGGGATCGGCGTCGGGCCGGGGCGCGGCTCGGCCGCCGGCTCGCTCGCCGCGTACTGCCTCGAGATCACCGACATCGATCCGATCCGCTACGACCTGCTCTTCGAGCGGTTCCTCAACCCGGGCCGCAAGTCGATGCCCGACATCGACATCGACTTCGCCGTCGAGGGCCGCGAGCGCGTGATCAACTACGTCTCGGAGAAGTACGGCCGCGACCGCGTCGCGCAGATCATCACCTTCGGGACGATGGCCGCCCGCGCCGCCGTTCGCGACGCCGGCCGCGTGCTCGAGATCCCGTACGGCGTCGTCGACCGGATCGCGAAGCTGATCCCAGAAGGTCCCGGCCAGACGCTCGGCGAGTGTCTCAAGTCGGGCGACCTGAAGGCGGCGTACGACACCGATCCGGCGGCGAAGGAGATCATCGACCTCGCCCGGCCGCTCGAGGGGCTCGTTCGGCAGGACTCGATCCACGCCGCCGGCGTCGTCATAGGCGCCGAGCCGCTGATCGACCTGATCCCGCTCCAGCAGAAGGGCGCCGACCAGGAGATCGTGACCCAGTTCTCGATGAACACGGTCGAGGCGCTCGGGCTGCTGAAGATGGACTTCCTCGGCCTGCGCAACCTCGACGTGATCGACAAGGCCGTCGAGCTGATCGGGAACGTCGACATGAACACGATCCCGCTCGACGACAAGAAGACCTACGCGATGCTCGCGCGCGGGGAGGCGATGGGCGTCTTCCAGTTCGAGTCGTCGGGGATGCGCGAGGCGCTGCGGCAGGTGAAGCCGACCGTGTTCGAGGACCTGATCGCGCTCGTCGCGCTCTACCGGCCGGGCCCGATGCAGTACATCCCGAACTACGCGAAGCGGAAGGCGGGGCAGGAGCCGGTCAGCTACATCGACCCGCGCCTGAAGCAGATCACCGGCGCCACGTACGGGATCTCGATCTACCAGGAGCAGTCGATGGAGATCGCGAAGCAGATCGGCGGCTTCTCGCCGGCGGAGGCGGACGATCTGCGCAAGGCGATCGGCAAGAAGATCCACAAGCTGATGGCGTCCCTGAAGGACAAGTTCATCACCGGCTGCGTCGGGAACTCCACGTCCGAGTCGGTCGCGCGACAGCTCTGGGACGACATCGAGAAGTCGCAGGACTACTCATTCAACAAGTCGCACGCGGCCTGCTACGCCCTGATCGCCTACCGCACCGCGTGGCTGCGGGCGAACCATCCGTGCGAGTACATGGCCGCGCTCATCTCCTCGGTGATGAACACGAAGGACCGCGTGCCGCTGTACGTGAACGCCTGCGACGAGCTCGGGATCGAGGTACTGCCGCCCGACGTGAACTCCTCGCAGACCGACTTCGCCGTCGTCGAGGGGAAGATCCGCTTCGGGCTGAACGCGGTCAAGTCGGTGGGGGAGTCGGCGGCGCGCGCGATCATCCGCGCCCGCGACGAGGGCGACCCGTTCGCGTCGATCTGGGACTTCACCGAGCGCGTCGACCCGCAGGTCGTGAACAAGCGGTCGCTCGAGGCCCTCGTCAAGTGCGGAGCGCTCGACTCGACCGGCGCCTCGAGGATGGGGATGCTCGCCTGCCTCGAGCAGGCGCTCGCGTGGGGGCAGAAGCACGCGGCCGACCGGCTCGCCGGGCAGGCATCGATCTTCGACATGGGGGACACCGTCGCGGAGGCGCCCAAGCACCATCCGGCGATCCCAGCCGGCGAGTTCGAGAAGCCGGAGCTTTTGAAGCTCGAGAAGGAGACGCTCGGCCTCTACGTCTCCGAGCATCCGTTGCACGCGGTGCGCGACCAGCTGCGCCGCAAGACCGACTGCACGCTCGCGGAGCTCGAGAAGCGGCGCGACGGCGAGCTCGTCACGGTCGGCGGAATCGTCTCGTCGGTGAAGCAGCTGACGACGAAGAAGGGCGAGCCGATGGTCTTCCTGACGCTCGACGACCCCACCGGCGGCGGCGAGGTCGTCGTCTTCAACTCGACGTACGCACAGGCGCGAGAGCTCTGCGTCGCCGACCGGATCCTCGTCGTCAAGGGTCGGATCGACCACAAGCAGCAGGGCGAGACGAAGCTGATCGCGATGGAGGTGTCCGGGTTCGAGGCGGTGCAGGAGCGAACGGAGATCCGCTTCAAGCTCGATGCGCGCGAGGCGCGCGCAGGGTTGATCCGCGACCTCGCGCACCTCGTCAAGGACTATCCAGGCCCGTCGCGCGTGCTCGTCTCGCTCGAGACGTCGCTCGGCCCGAAGACGCTCGCGCTCGGCCCCGACTACCGCGTCGCAATCGACACGGACTTCCTCACCGAGGCGCGCACGCTCCTTGGCGCCGACGCAATCGCCTAGCCGCTAGCTCTTCAGGAGAGCTTCGAGCCCCGGTAGATGACGCAGGCAGAGCTGCGGCAGGCCCGCGTGCTCGACTTCGTAGACGATCGCCGGGATCCCCTGCTCGAGCAGCCACTCGTCGAACGCGCCGGGCGAATCGACCTCGAGCTCCGAGACGACCGGCAGACCGGCCGCGGCCGCGAGCAGGTCGACCGGCTCGCGCGGCACGCCTCGGCGGACGAGGATCAGCTCGATCGGAGCGTGCAAGTCGAGCACGAGCCGGGGCTCGAGCTCCTGGACGAGCCCCATCAGCGCGCGCGTCTCGGGCTCGGAGGCGGGTTCCGCGCCTGGGGAGGAGCGGCTCGTGCGGTTCGGCAGCTCACGTAGCTCGGGATCGATCCCGGGCGGGAACGTGAATGACGGATCGGGCCGCCAGCTCGCGCAGGGAAAGTTGCGGTTCAGATCGACCCCGGCTGCGTTTTGCCGCGTTCCGTTCAAGAGCCCGTCGGGGTTCGCGGCCTGGACGATGGCCCATCGTGTCTCGTCGCCCGGAACGCGCTCGAGCAACCGTCGGGCGAGCAGACCCGTTTCGGCCTCTTCGCCGTGCTGCCCCGCGACGAGGAGGCCGGCGACCGGCGCTCCGCCCGCAGGAAGTTGCACGCGAAGCGGCAGTCCGCCGCGCGAGCGGCCGTACTCCTCCTCGCGCCAGCAGCGGAGGACATTCGAGGTGTCGCTGTCGGAGCCTCGCAAGGTCGATCAGGCGAGGCCCTTGTCGCGCAGCTCTGCCTGCGCCGACTCGCTCTTCTCCAGGTCGAGCCTCATCCCGCGGAGGATCTCCGGCGTCTTCGTGAACTGGATGTCCGCGTAGGCGACGACCTGCACGTGGTTCCCCCAAGGGTCGCGGAAGGAGTTGCGCCGAAGATCTCGACGCCGGCGTCGCGCGCCGCGGCGAGCACCGCATCGCGGTCGTCGACGACGAGCCCGAAGTGGCGGTCGGCATCCGGTTCGCGCTGGGTGCGCTCGGCGAGGGCAAGGAACTGGTCGCCCATGTCGATGAACACCATGCCGGGGCTCCGGCCGCGTAGCTCGAGCTCGAACAGGCGCCCGTAGAACTCGAGCGCCTCGTCGAGCGAGCCGACCTCGAGTGCGATGTGATTCATCCCTACCGCACGAGCCATGGAACCCGAGCCTAGCCACTGGTGTAGGACCTGTGAGTGGTGAGCCGACCACCGACAGAGGACGAGCTCGTCGAGCGCGCACGTGGCGGCGACGCCGCCGCATTCGCAGCGCTCGTCCGTGACCACGAGGAGATCGCTTTCCGTACTGCGTTCCTGATCACCCGTAACGCCGCCGACGCCGAGGATGCTGCGCAGATCGGGCTGACCAAAGCCTGGCGTGCGCTCCCGCGTTTCCGACGCGGCGCGCCGCTCCGTCCCTGGCTGCTCGCGATCGTCGCCAACGAGGCGCGCAACCGCCGCCGTGCCGAAGGCCGACGGGAAGGTCTCACGCTCCGTGCGGCGCACGAGCTTCCCTCGGGAGGCGCGGCTCCGTCTCCCGAGGGGAGGAGTCTCGCGGCCGAGGAGCGCGCCGAGCTCGTGGCCGCGCTCGAGCACCTGAGCGAGGACGACCGGCTCGTGCTCTCGTGCCGCTACCTCCTCGACCTGAGCGAGGACGAGACGGGCGAGGTGCTATCGCTCCGGCGCGGCACGGTCAAGTCGCGCACGTCACGGGCGCTCGGCCGTTTGCGCGCGCAGCTGGGGGAGACGGCGTGAACGAGCTCGAGCTGCGTCTCCAGGAGCTCGGCGGCCAGATCGCGTATCCCGCCACGCCGCGCTTCGACCTCGGCTTCGATCGCCGCCCGTCCCGCGTCTTCCTGCTGCGCCCGCTCGCGATCGGGTTCGCGGTGCTCCTCGCCACGCTCGGCGCCGTGCTCGCGCTCTCGCCGGGCGCGCGGAGCGCGTTCCTCGAGATCTTCCGGCTGCAGGGTGCGTCCGTCGAGCTTGTCGAAACGCTCCCGCCCGTAGAGGTTCAGACGGCGTACTTCGGCGAGCGGGTGGGCCGCGAGGAGGCGGAGCGGCTCGTCGGCTTCCGGCTGCTCGATCTCGGCAAGGAGCCGGACGGGATCTACGTGCGCAGCGGCACCATCGCCTCGCTCGTCTACGGCGATCCGCGGAAGCCCCGGCTCGTCCTGACTCAGCTTCGCGGGGCCGTCTACGAGGGCTTCGTCAAGAAGGTCGGCACCGGCGGCACCAGCGTCGTAGAGGTGCGGGTGAACGGCGAGCGCGGCTTGTTCGTCAGCGGCGACGAGCACTACGTGATGTTCCTCGACGACCGGTTCGATGTCTCCGCCGAGGTGACATTCCTCGCGGGAACCGTGCTCCTCTGGAACCGCGGCGAGCTCCTGCTTCGCCTCGAAGGAGAGCTGACGCGCGCCGAGGCGCTCGCGCTCGCCCGTTCCGTCGAGTAGGGAACCTCGGCCGCGTCCGGGGTGTATCTGCTGTGTCAACTCGAACGGAGGTCCAGATGAAGAAGCTCGTGCTCATGCTCGCCGTGGCCCTCGTCGCCGTCCCGGCCGCGAGTGCCGGGGGCTGGGCGACGGTCGGCCTCAGCTCGCTCCCGCCGGCCGGCCTGGAGGCGGGCCAGACCTGGCCGCTCGACATCACGGTCCTTCAACACGGCCAGACGCCGCTCGCAGGCGTCACCCCGGTCGTCCGGATCCGCGACGCCGGCGGCAAGGTCGTCAAGAGCTTCACCGCGGCGCCAACCAGCAAGACGGGCGTCTACCACGCGGTCGTCAGCTTCCCCGGCGGCGGCACCTACTCCTACGAGGTCTACGACGGCTTCGGGACCTACGGCGGCGCGCAGACCCATACGTTCAACCCGGTGGAGATCGGCGCTCCGGGTGGCTCGTTCCCGTATCTCCCGCTCGGCCTGGCACTGGCACTCGCGCTCGGGCTCGCCGCCGCAACGGTCGCGTACCGCCGCCGCGACCGCGAGCCGGCCCGCGTCACCGGCCTCGGGGAGGCGGCATGAAGAAACTCTTCGTCTTCGTCGCCACCGTCTCAAGTCGGTCCTGATCGTCGCCGTGTGAGCTCCCGCCTGGCCTAGGCCCGTCGAACGGGCCTGGGCCAGCTCGCCCGTTTGCAAAACCCTTACCGCAGCTTCATCGCAATCCCCCTTAAAGGGGACAACCTCTCTGCTCCACTGGACGAAGTACCGGAAACAACGATTCATGCGGAGGAGACGATGGCTGCGGCAGAGCTGACCCAGACTGAAACGGAGCAGGAGCGGATCGAGCGCTGGCGTGCCGAGGAGCTCGAGCGCGCCGGTTTCGAGGCGTCGGCGGCGTCGCTGCTCGCGACCCGAAACGACGTCGACCTTCACTACGCGATCGACCTGCTGCGCAACGGCTGCGCACCCGAACTGGCACTGCAGATCCTCCTGTAGCGCACGCCGTCTGAGCTTCACGGCAGAATGCTGTCTGCCGTGAGTCTCCTCGCCTCGATTCCCTCGCCGTCGTCCGGCACCGTCGACCTCGGGCCGATCACGATCCACATGTACGGCCTGATGCTGCTCGCGGGCATCGCGGCCTGCATCTGGATCACCGGCCGCCGCTGGGTCGCCCGCGGCGGCGACTGGGATCTGATCTTCCGCGTCGCCGTCTGGGGCGTCGGCGCGGGCATCGTCGGGGCGCGCCTCTACCACCTCGCCACGAGCTGGGACGAAGTCCCCGACGAGTGGTGGGGCCCGTTCGCCGTCTGGGAAGGTGGGCTCGGGATCTGGGGCGGCATCGCCGGCGGCGTGCTCGTCGGCGGCCTGATCGCGAGGCGCGCCGGCGCGAACGTCCCCCGGCTGCTCGACGCCGCTGCGCCGGGCATCCTCGTCGCGCAGGCCATCGGCCGGGTCGGCAACTGGTGGAACCAGGAGCTCTTCGGCGAGCCGACCGAGCGGTCCTGGGGGCTCGAGATCGACGCGGCACGCCGCCCCGACGACTTCATCTTCGACGAGACCTTCCACCCGACGTTCCTCTACGAGGCGCTCTGGAACCTCGGCGCCGCCGCGCTGCTGCTCCTGCTCGACCGGCGCTTCCGCTTCCGGCCTCCGGCGCTCTTCGCGCTCTATGTTGCCCTCTACACCGGCTTCCGCATCTACCTCGAGACGCTTCGGATCGATCCGTCCGAGCAGATCGCCGGCATGCGTGTCAACTCCTGGGTCTCGATCATCCTCTTCGTCGCCTCGTCGGCGTTCTTCGTCTGGTGGCAGTTCCTGCGCGGTCGCGGCGAGCGGCGGCGTGAGCGTGGCACGAAGCCGGAACGTCCGGAGACGATGGCCGTCCCGCGCGGACGTGTCCGACCCCGCCGCTAGCCTCGGGCGCATGGTTGTGCGTGAGCTTGAGCTGGACCTCGACGCGTTCGAGGGCCCCTTCGACCTGCTCCTGACGCTCCTCTTGAAGGAGGAGCTCGAGCCGGCCGACGTCGATATGGCCGCGATCGTCGTCGCGTTCGTGGAACGGCTCGCCGAGCGCGAAGAGCTCGATCTCGAGGCGTGCGGTGAGTTCCTCGTCCTGATCGCGGCGCTGCTCGAGCTGAAGGCACGCGCGCTCTTCCCGGACGAGGAGGCCGAGCTTGCCGAGCTCGAGCCCGAGGAGGCCGCCGACGAGCTCGCGCGCCGCCTCGCCGAGTACCGCCGGATGAAGGAGGCGGCGGTCTGGCTCTCCGAACGGCTCGCCGGCCAGCGCGATCGCTACTTCCGGATCGGCCCGGCGCCACTGGCTCCCCGGCCGGAGCGAAAGCTGGCGCAGCAGGATCCCGAGCAACTCGCCACCGTGCTCCGCCTGCTCGCCGAGCCGGCGCCGCAGGTCTCGCTCGCGCACATGTCCTTGCGCTTTCCGCCGGTGGCGCAGTTCCTCGAGCGCTTCCGTGCCGTCCTCCGCAAGCGGCGACGATTCGACTTCGACGCCGAGGTCGGCTCGCTCTCGCGCGTCGACCAGGCGGTCGCCTTCCTCGCGCTGCTCGAGCTGCGCAAGGCGGGGGAGATCGCTCTCGAGCAGAGCGCCCCGTTTGCTCCCATAAGGGTTTCCCGTCCCGAGACAGAAAGAGGTAGCAAATGGATCGCCCGCTCCGCCTGATCACCGCGAATCCGGTCGACCAACTCGCCCGGACGGTCGAGGCCCTGCTCGTCGTGGCCTCCGCGCCGCTCTCCGTCGAGGAGCTCGCCCAGGCTGCGAACGACGATCCAGAGCGGATCGAGCTCGCGCTCGGCCTCCTGTCCGACCGTTTCCGCGAGGGCCGCAGCGGTATCGTGCTCGAGCACGTCGCCGGCGGCTACGCCTACCGCGCCTCACGCGAAGCCGCCGAGGCTTGCGGGCGGCTTTTCGAGCGGCCCGTGGAGCGTGGCCTCTCGCAGGCGGCTCTCGAGACGCTCTCGATCGTCGCTTACCTCGGCCCCTGCAGCCGCCCCGAGATCGCGCGCATCCGCGGCGTCGCGGCCGACTCGGCGGTCGCCGGGCTGCTCGAGCGCGGCCTCATCGCGGAGGCCGGGCGCGAGGAGACTCCGGGCGGCGCCGTTCGCTACCGCACGACGCCGCTCTTCGAACGCGTCTTCGGGCTCGAGAGCGCCGCAGCGCTGCCGAGGCTCGACGACCTGGGCGACTCCGCCGCCGAGATTCGCGAGCGGCTTCACTCGGTCGCTGTCGGCAAGACCGCCTAACCGGCGCCTAGTAACAGTCTGTTACTAGGCGATCGAAGCCGGGACGCCGCGGAAGCCCGCCTAGTAACAGTCTGTTACTAGGTCAGATCTGCCAGGAGCCGCCGCGAAGGACGGGGACTCGGTCGCCGTCACGGGTGATGCCGTCGACGTCGACCTCGTTCGAGCCGATCATGAAGTCGACGTGGATGTCGCTCGTATTCGCGCGGGCCTGGTCGGCCTTGTCCTCGAGCGGGAACGTGTACGCGTTTCCGAGCGCGATGTGGCTGGCCGCGTTTTCATCGAGCAGCGTCTCGTAGAACACCGTGCCGAGCGGGCCGATCCGGCCCTCCTTGTCGACGAGCGCGATCTCGCCGAGCCGCGACGCTCCGTCGTCCTTCGCGCACGCGGCGCGCAGCGCGTCGCCGCCTTCGTCCGCGTCGATCTTCACCGCGCGCCCACTCTCGAACTCGATCCGGATCCCGTTCATGAACGACCCGTAGAGCTCGAGCGGCATCGTCGCCGAGACGTGCCCGTCGACGCGCTCCGGATCGGGCGTGGTGAAGACCTCCTCGGTCGGAAGGTTCGGATAGTGGGTGCGGCCGTCGATCGTCTCGAAGTCGGCGCCGAGCCACCTCGAGCTCGGCATCAACCCGATTGTCAGGTCGGTGCCGGGTCCTTGGAGGTGCAGTGAGTCGAACCGACGCTCCGTCAGCCGTTCGGCGCTCGCGACGATCACCTTCATCCGCTCCCGCCACGCCGCGACCGGATCGTCGCTGTCGAGACGGCAGACGTAGACGATCTCGTCCCAGAGCTTGTCGAGCGCCTCCTCGGGTGGAAGCTCGGGATGAACGCGCGCCGCCCAGCCGGGATTCGGGCACGGTCCGGCGCACCAGTTCGTCGTTCGTTCGTTGACGATGCGCGGCACCGCCGAGATATACGGGAGCAGGTCTCGCCCCGTGCGGGCCGGGTCGAGCCCGTCGAACACGGTCGAGCTCGTGCCGGCGAGCGAGATGCGGGCGGCGTGCTCGTCGGACAGCCACTCCATTCGCTGCTCGATCCATGGGGGAACGAAATCCAGCGTGTCCTCGGCCGCATGCTCCAGCCGCTCGCGCTTGACGAGGTGATCCCACCAGAAGACGTCGACGTACTTCGCGCCGTGCCGGTAGCCGGCCCGAGCCACCGCGCGCGCCGCGTCCTCCATCCCGAGGTACGCCGTGACCCCGAGGATCTGGCCGGATTGCAGATTGGCGCCGAAGCCGACGAGCAGCTCGGCGAGGCGTTCCAGGTCTGACGAACGGTCGCGCACCGGCGGGCACACTATTCTCTATGCGTCTGAATGCGTTCCTCGCACGGGCGGGCGTCGCCTCGCGCCGAAAGGCCGATGAGCTGATCAAGGCCGGACGCGTGCGCGTGAACGGCGAGCTCGGTCAGCTGAACACCTTCGTCGAGACCCGGGACGTGGTCGAGGTCGACGGGCAACCGGTCGCGAAGCAACGCTTGGCGTACGTGCTCCTGAACAAGCCGACCGGCGTCGTCACGAC
>JALYRA010000019.1 GCA_030855545.1 Actinomycetota bacterium
GCCAGCTTCATTCCGCGCTAGCCGTGAGCGGACGGGCCGCCGGCGCCGGCGCTTTCCGGGTACGGCTCGAGATCGTTCATGAAGCGTGGCGTTCCCTCGACGCGCCGCAGCCACGCTTCGACGGCCGGATAGTCCGCGAGCTCGATCCCAGCGCCGTCGGCGAGATGGGTGTAGGCGTAGAGGCCGATATCCGCGACCGAGTACTCCGTGCCGAGGAGGAAGTCGTTCCCGGCGAGCTGCCGCTCGAGGACGTCGAGCGTGTGGCGGCCGAGCTTCTGCCAGCGCTTGACGAGCTCGTCGCGGCCTTCTGCCCGGCCGGTGAGGATCCAGAAGCGGCCGGTGCCGATGTTCGGCTCGAGCAGGTTCTGCTCGAAGAAGAGCCACTGCGCCGCGCGCGCCCGGCCGACCGGGCCGGCGGGCAGAAACGGCGTCCTGTCCGCGAGGTAGAGCAGGATCGCGCCCGACTCGGCGATGTGCTCGCCGGTGTCAAGCTCGAGCACCGGCGTCCGGCCTGCGGGGTTGCGCGCCAAGTGCTCCGGGGTCTGCGACTCGCCGGCGAAGAGGTCGACCGGCACGAGCTCGAGCTCGAGCCCGAGCTGCGCCGCGAGCAGTCGCACCTTGTAGCAGTTGGCCGAGGCGGCGAAGTCGTAGAGCTTCACGAGCCGCCGTTGACCTGCGAGCGCTGGTGCGCGAGGTACTCGAGGAGGTCAGATCGCGTCAGGATCGCCGCGGGCCGTCCGGCGGCCGCGACGACGACCGCAGCGCTCGGGCCGGAGAGATCGGCGAAGACCTGGTCGAGCGAGTCGCCGACGTCAACGGCGGCGAGCGGTGGCTGCATCACGACCGCGACGTCCTCGTTCAGCGCGTCGGGGTTCTTGAAGACGCGATCTAGCACGCCGCGCTCCTGGAGCGATCCGACGACATCGGAGAGCGACTCCACCGGCTCGCTACGGACGACCGGCAGCTGCGAGATCGAGTAGCGCTGCATCAGGTCGATCGCGGCGCCGACCTTCGCGTTCGACTCGATCGTGACGAGGGCAGGCACCTCGTTCGCCTCACCGTGCTTGAAGCGCAGCACCTGAGCGATCGTCGGCGCCGGCGTGCGGCGCTCGAGGAAGCCGTACTGGAGCATCCAGTTGTCGTCGTAGAACTTCGACAGGTACGAGCGCCCGGAGTCGGGGAGGATCGTGAGGATGCGAGCATCGGGGCCGAAGTCCTTCGCCACCTCGAGCGCGGCCCAGATCGTCGTTCCCGCCGAGCCGCCCGCCAGAATCCCCTCCTCCCGCGAGAGCCGCCGCGCGGTCACGAACGAGTCGCGGTCGGAGACGCGCACCCAGCGGTCGACGACGTCACGCGACATCGTCACCGGCCACGTGTCCTTGCCGATGCCCTCGACGAGGTACGGGTGCGTCTCCTCGGAGGTGTAGACCGAGCCCTCGGGATCGGCGCCGACGATCTGGATCTCCGGATTGCGCTCCTTCAGGTAGCGCCCAGCGCCCGAGATCGTGCCGCCGGTGCCGACCGAGATCACAAGCGCGTCGATCTCGCCGCCCGTCTGCTCCCAGATCTCCGGCCCCGTCGTCTCGTAGTGAGCCTGCGGGTTCGCCATGTTGGAGTACTGATCGGGCTTGAACCCGCCTGGGATCTCCTCCGCGAGCCGGTCGGAGACGGAGTAGTAGCTCTCCGGTGAGTCGTGCTCGACCGCGGTCGGCGTGATCACGACCTCGGCGCCGTAGGCCCGCAGCATCGAGATCTTCTCCTGGCTCATCTTGTCCGGCATCACGAAGATGCAGCGGTAGCCGCGCGCTGCCGCCGCGATCGCGAGGCCGACGCCGGTGTTGCCCGAGGTCGGCTCGACGATCGTCCCGCCCGGCTTGAGCTTTCCCTCGCGCTCGGCGGCCTCGATCATCGCCATCCCGATCCGGTCCTTGTTCGAGCCACCCGGGTTCAGGTATTCGAGCTTCGCGAGCAGCTGCGGCTGCACGTCGCGGGCGATCCGGTCGAGTCTGACGATCGGCGTCGAGCCGACGAGATCGAGCAGCGTTGGGTACTCGCGCGCCATCGGCGCAAGCCTACGTAACGGCAACGTCGTCGAAGTCCCGTCAGCGATCGAGCTGGCCAGCGTCGGGCTCGTCGTCGGCGCCGTCGCTCCCACCGGGACGAGACGCCAGAAGGTGCCTGTCAGCCCGAGAGCGTCCAGGATCACCTGTGACTCGTCGGGCGAGCGCGGACGCCAGTCGGGCTCGAGGCGCGTCCACCACCACCGGCGCGCGAGCTCGTGCAGCGTCGACGCCGGCATGCTCGCGCCCGGC
>JALYRA010000040.1 GCA_030855545.1 Actinomycetota bacterium
ACCTGCTCCCACATCGCGGCGAGCTTCGCTGCGTCGAGATGACGCATGTCGAGCAGCTGCTCGGCCGTCTCGACGACCGACGTGACGATTCCGGGCTTGCAGATGACGCCCCCGCTCGTCAGCACGGCGCCGCCTCCCACGCGCGCCGCGATCTCGCGCAGCTCGAGCGCGAGCTTCGCGGCGCCGGCGAGCGCATCGCGGCGCTGATCCATCGGTGTCGAGCCCGCGTGCGCCGCCTGGCCGCGCCAGGTGATCCGGTGCCGCTCGACGCCGAAGGTACCGAGCACCGCGCCGAGCGGAAGATCCATCGACTCGAGCACCGGCCCCTGCTCGATGTGCAGCTCGAGATACGCGGTCGCGCTCTCGAGCTGCGAGCGCGCGTCGAGCGCCCGGTCGAGCTCGACGCTGTGCTCGCGGAGCGCGTCTGGAAGCGCCACTCCGTCGGCGTCCTTCAGCTCGCGCAGGTCGTCCTGATCCGCCATCGAGCCGGCCGCAGCCGACGAGCCGAAGAGCGAACGGCCGAAGCGCGCGCCCTCCTCGTCGGCCCAGTTGACGAGCCGAACCGTTACCAGCGGCGTTCCCTCCTCGGCGATACGACGCAGCACCTCGACAGCGGCGACGAGGTTGAGGCAGCCGTCGAGCCAGCCGCCGTTCGGCACCGAGTCGATGTGGCCGCCCAGCAGCACCGCGCGCTCTGAATCGCCGCGCAGCGTCCACCACTGATTGCCCGCTGCGTCGACCTCGTACTCGAGCGGCAGCTCCTCGAGCTTGCCGACGAGCCACTCCTTCGCCCGCACCCACGTCGGCGTCCACGCGACCCGCTGCGCGCCGTTCTCGTCCCCGGTCAACTCCTGCAACTCGCGGAGCTCCTCGACGGTTCGCGCTGGGGTCAACGACACGCGCGGAATCTATCGATGTGATACGCACTACCGGTGGCGGCAGCGACCGTAGTGATGAACCGCGTCCCGGCCGAGCCTCGCGAGCGCGTGCGCGCCGCCGCCGCGCAGGTGGGCCTTTTTCTCGCGGTGCTCGGCGGCATCTGGGCGCTCTGGGAGGCGTTCAAGTGGTTCGGCGAGACGACCGGCTTCCGCCTCGGCTCCTTCGAGGTGAACGACCGGACGCTCCCGCACGTGCACGACATCGTCAACACGCTCTTCGAGCCCTCCCGCCGCAACGGGCCGCTCCTGATCGAGGTGCTCTCGGACGCCGCGCTCTTCACGGCGAAAGAGGCGGCGGTCGGCTTCCTGCTCGGCGCGGCCTTCGGCTTCACGATCGCCGTCGTGCTCGCGCACTCGCTCCTCCTGCGGCGCGGCTTCCTCCCCTACATCGTCGCCTCGCAGACGATCCCGATCCTCGCCGTGGCGCCGATGGTCGTCGTCTGGGTCAACCCGAAGCTGCCGGATGGCGTCCGCGACTGGGGCGCCGTCTCGTTGATCGCCGCGTTCCTCACCTTCTTCCCCGTCGCGATCAACACACTTCGTGGCCTCACCTCGGCGAACCCGCGCGCGCTCGAGCTGATGCGCTCCTACGCGTCGAGCACCTGGTCTGTCCTCTGGAAGGTCCGCGTTCCCGCATCGCTGCCGTACCTCTTCGCGGCCCTCAAGGTGAGCGCGACCGCGAGCGTCGTCGGCGCGATCATCGGAGAGCTGCCGGCGTCGATCCAGGACGGGCTCGGCGGCGCGATCCTCAACTTCAACCAGTACTACGCGAGCGCGCCGACGCGGCTGTGGGCGACGAACATCATCGCCGCGCTCCTCGGCATCGCCTTCTTCCTCGTTGTCGTCGCGGCCGAGAAGGCCGTCGTCAGGCGAGCACCGGAGAACGTCGCTTGAGCGTCGTCAAGCTCGAAGGCGTCACGAAGCAGTTCGGCAAGGGTGGAGTCACGGCCCTCCAGGAGGTCGACTTCGCGATCGAGCCGGGCGAGTTCATCTCGTTGATCGGCCCGTCCGGTTGCGGCAAGTCGACGCTCCTCCGCGTCGTCGGTGACCTGATCCAGCCGACCTCGGGCCGCGTTGAGGTGAACGGCAAGCCGGCGGCTCAGGCGCGGGCAGACCGTGACTACGGGATCGTCTTCCAGGACTCCGTCCTCTTCGAATGGCGCACGGTCGCGAAGAACATCGGCCTGCCGCTCGAGCTCGCCGGCTGGAG
>JALYRA010000044.1 GCA_030855545.1 Actinomycetota bacterium
GGCACGACCTCGAGGGCGAGGGAGACCGGGTCGACGGTCGGCAGCAGGATTGCGAAGACGACCATGAAGAGGATCCCGAAGCGACGGTTTCGGCGCAGTTGCTCCGCCGTCAGCACGCGCAGGCGCACGAGCGCGAGGATGAAGATCGGCATCTGGAACGCAAGCCCGGTCGCGAGCAGCGTCAGCGTCACGAACGAGAAGTAGTAGCTCGCGCGGATCTGCACCTCGAAGACGTCCTCGTTGAAGTTCGTCAGGAAGTCGAGCGCCCGTGGCATGACGATGAAGTACGAGAAGGCGATGCCGGTGGCGAACAGCGCCGTCGCGAACACGGCGAAGACGGCCACCGTCCTCTGCACGTGTTGCTCGATCGCGGGCGCCAGGAACGACCAGAGCTGGTAGAGCAGAATCGGCAGTGTCACCGCGACGGCGACGGCGAAGCTCACCTTGACCGCGGTTGTGAACGGCTCGACGACACCGAGCGTGATGATCTCCTTATCGTCCGGCAGCGGCCGCAACAGCCACTCGACGATGCGTTCCTGAAAGATGAACGCCACGACGAACGCGGGCGCGAGTGTGAGCAGGCTGATTACGAGCCGGGTGCGCAGCTCGCCCAGATGCTCGACGAGCGTCGCCTCCTCGCCGTGCTTCAGACGCCGCGGGAGACGCTTTGTCAGTGCCATGTGCGAAGGACGTTAGGAGACGATGTCGCGCTCGCGCTCACGCTCACGCTCGGTCTGCGCGGCGGGAGGCTCCTCGGCGGGCGGGAGCTCCTGCGAGAGGCGGTGATGAACCGAGTCCTCGTCGTCCTTGCCGGAGATCGAGTCCTTGAACTCGCGCATCCCCTTACCGAGCGACCGGCCCATCTCAGGCAGGCGCTTTGGCCCGAAGACGAGGAGGACGACGAGCAGGAGGATCAGGATCTCCCAGATTCCGATTCCGAAAGGCATGACCCCAGCCTACCACCGTTTGTCCAACCTCAACCCTGGGGACGTTCGGGTGATGAAGAAGCCCGTCTCGGAGCAAGTGATCGTGATCGCCGGCGGGTCGAGCGGCATCGGCCGCGCCACCGCCCGGGCAGCAGCCGCACGCGGCGCCAAGGTCGTCGTCTGGGCGCGCAACACGGAGGCGCTCGATGCCGCAGTCGGCGAGATCGAGGCGGCTGGCGGCGAGGGCCTCGCGGTCACCGGCGACGCTGCCAGCGAGGTCGACGCTGAGAGCCTCTGCGCCCGCGCGGTCGAGCGTTTCGGGCGGATCGACACCTTCGTCGCCTCCGTGATGCTGACCGTCTACGCCGAGGTTGAGGAGCTCGAGCACGAGGAGCTCCGCCGGGTGATGGACGTCAACTTTCTCGGCCGCGCGCGCGCCTACCGGGCTGCGCTCCCGCACCTGAAGGAGACCCGCGGCACCTTCATCGACGTCAACTCCGGTCTCGCCTACCGCGGCATCCCGCTGCAGGCGGCGTACTGCGCCTCGAAGGCGGCGGGCCGCACCTACTTCGAGTCGGCGCGCGTCGAGCTCGAGAAGCACAAGGCCGGGGTCGACATCTGCCTGATTCTCCCCGGCGGGATGAATACGCCGCAGTTCGACCGCGGGCTGCAGAAGCTCGGCGAGCAGCCGCAGCCGGTGCCGCCCATCTACCAGCCCGAGATCGTCGCCAACGCGATCCTCTACTGCGCCGAGCGGCCGCAGCGCGAGCTGCCGGTGTCCTGGGCCTCGCAGAAGCTCCTCTGGGGGCAGAAGCTCTCGCCGCGCGCCGGTGACCTCGTCCTGCTGAGGACAGGGTGGAAGGGTCAGACGACCGGCGAGCCGAAGCCGGTCGATTCGCCGAACAACCTCTGGGAGACGATCCCCGGCGACCCGGGCGTGCGCGGCCGCTTCGACGCCGTCGCGCGAGGCTCGAGCGCCTGGACGGCGGCGCGTCTGCAACTCGGTAAGGTGGGGTCGATGGCGGCCCTGTCCGCTGCGGCCGTGGGCACCTTGATCGGGTACCATGGGATCACGAAGCGGCGCTGAGAGCCGCACGAATCCTGGGAAAGAGGGATCACAAGCTTGGCCTTTCTAGAGATCAAGAACCTTCACGTCGCCCTCGAGGACGGCACCGAGATCGTCAAGGGCGTCGACCTCGCAGTCGATCTGAACGAGAAGCACGCGATCATGGGCCCGAACGGCTCCGGCAAGTCCACGCTCGCCTACGCGCTGATGGGTCACCCGGCCTACGAGATCACCGAGGGCGAGATCCTGCTCGACGGTGAGAACGTCGTCGAGGCCGGCGCCGACGAGCGCGCGCAGAAGGGTCTCTTCCTCGCCTTCCAGTACCCACACGCGATTCCCGGCGTGACCGTGACGAACTTCCTCCGGAGCGCGATCAACGCGATCCGCAAGGCGAAGAACGGCGGCACGGACGACCCGATCCCGGTGAAGGAGTTTCGCACCGAGATCCTGACCGCGATGGAGCGGCTGAAGGTGCCGCGCGAGCTCGCCTCCCGCTACCTGAACGACGGCTTCTCCGGCGGTGAGAAGAAGCGCGTCGAGATCCTGCAGATGGCGCTCCTGCAGCCGAAGATCGCCATCCTCGACGAGACCGATTCCGGGCTCGACATCGACGCGCTGCGCATCGTCGCCGGCGGCATCAACGAGCTCGTCAGCGCCGAGATGGGCGCGCTCGTGATCACGCACTACCAGCGCATCCTCAACTACGTCACGCCCGATCACGTGCACGTCTTCGTCGGGGGCAAGATCGTCGCGAGCGGCGGCCAGGAGCTGGCCCACAAGCTCGAAGCCGAGGGCTACGACGCCTTCATCCCGAAGGAAGCGGGGGTGGCGGCATGACGGCTTCCGAGACCGATGTCGTCAAGGGGATCCGCTCCGACTACCAGTACGGCTTCTCCAACTCGGACGAGGCGGAGAACTACTTCTTCAAGTCGGGCCGCGGCCTCTCGCACGAGCTCGTCGAGGCGATCTCCGAGCACAAGAACGAGCCCGACTGGATGCGGAAGTTCCGGCACAAGAGCCTGGACTACTTCCTCGCGCGGCCGCTCCCGACGTGGGGCGGCAACGTCGCCGAGATCGACTTCGACAACATCTACTACTACATCAAGCCGACCGAGAAGCAGGTCTCCAAATGGGAGGACCTGCCGGCCGACATCCTCGACACCTGGGACAAGCTCGGCATCCCGGAGGCCGAGAAGAAGTACCTCGCCGGCGTCGGCGCCCAGTACGAGTCGGAGGTCGTCTACCACAAGCTTCAGGCCGACCTCGAGGACAAGGGCGTCATCTTCCTCGACATGGACTCGGCGCTCCGCGACCACGAGGACGTGGTCAAGCAGTACATGGGGACGATCATCCCGCAGAACGACAACAAGTTCGCGGCGCTGAACTCCGCCGTCTGGTCGGGCGGCTCGTTCATCTACGTGCCGCCGGGCGTCAAGATCGAGCTGCCGCTGCAGGCCTACTTCCGGATCAACGCCGAGAACATGGGCCAGTTCGAGCGCACGCTGATCATCGTCGACGAGGACGCGTACGTGCACTACGTCGAGGGCTGCACCGCGCCGATCTACTCGTCCGACTCGCTGCAC
>JALYRA010000062.1 GCA_030855545.1 Actinomycetota bacterium
CATCGTCGGTGCGGGCGCGGTCGTGACTCGAGACGTGGCCCCGGGGGCGGTCGTCGCGGGCACGCCCGCCCGGATGCTGCCCGGCCGGTAGCGAGACGGTCAGGCGGCGAGCCGCTGCTGCGAAAGGAGCAGCTCGGCGATCTGGATCGCGTTCAGCGCTGCGCCCTTGCGCAGGTTGTCGCCGACGACGAAGAGCGCAAGGCCGTTTTCGATCGTCGGGTCGCGGCGGATGCGGCCGACGAGCACGTCGTCGCCCCCGGAAGCGCCTCGCGGAGTCGGGAACTGCTCGAGTGCGATCCCGGGCGCGCCGGCCAGGAGCGCCGCCGCCTCTTCGGCGGACAGAGGCTCCCGGGTCTCGATCCAGACGGCCTCGGCGTGGCCGACAAGGATCGGCACGCGCACGCAGGTCGCGCTCACCGGGAGCGCCGGCAGCTCGAGGATCTTGCGCGTCTCCTCGCGCAGCTTCTCCTCCTCGTCGAACTCGACCCCGTCGAAGTCCCAGTCCATGCGCAGGTCGTTCTCCTCGGGCGGTTGACCGCGTAGCGCCTCCATCGCCTGCGCGCCGGCACCTGAGACCGACTGATAGGTCGCGACGCGCACGCGCACGAGCCCGGCGGCGTCGTGCAGCGGCTTCAGCGCCAGCGTCAGCGGGATCGCGCAGCAGTTCGGGTTCGCGACGATGCCGTCGTGCTCGGCGGCGCGGATGCCGTTCACCTCGGGCACGACCAGCGGGATCCCCGGCTCGAGCCGGTAGGCCGACGACTTGTCGACCGCCACAGCTCCGCCACGGACCGCGTGAGGCACGAGCTCGCGGCTTGCCGTCGTGCCGACCGAGAACAGGCAGAGATCGAGATCGCCGGCGGCGAGCGCCTCGGGCGTCGCCTCCTCAACGACGGTCCCGCCGATCTCCTTGCCTGCCGAGCGCGCTGAAGCGAAGAGCCGCACGTCGTCGTAACCTCGCTTGCGCAGCAGCGCGACCGTGATCGTCCCGACCGCGCCCGTGGCCCCGACGACGCCGATGCGGGGCTGGTTAGCCAAGCTCGAATGCCTCGTGGAGAGCCTTCACGGCGTTGTCGACGTCCGCCGACGGCACATGACAGGCGATCTTGATCGGCGAGGTGGAGACGATCGCAGCTTCGATCCCGGCGGCCTCGAGCGTGGCAAAGGTCTTCGCCGCGACCCCCGGATGGCTCTTCATCCCGGCTCCGACGAGGCTCACCTTGCCGAGATCGTCCCGCGCGCTCCACGAAACCCCGAGGTCGTCGAGCGTGCGAGCCGCATCGGGCTTGTCCTCGACCGGCGCCGAGAAGACGATCTCGGCATTCGTCTGGACGATCGTGTCGACGTTGACGGAGGCGTGCGCGAGCGCGCCGAAGAGTTGCGCCGGCTTGGCGCCGTCGACGCGGTAGACGGTCTCCTCGCGCTGGTGCACGACTCCCGAGATCAGGGCCTTCTCGAGCACCGGCTTTTCAGGTGACACCGCGTCCTCCTCCTGGATCCACGTGCCGTCGCCTTCCTCGAACGACGACCGGACGTACAGCCGCACATTGTGACTGCGCGCGACCTCGATCGAGCGGGTGGCGAGCACGCCTGCCCCCGAGGACGCCATTTCGAGCATCTCGTCGAAGCTGAGGTGCGTCAGCCGGCGAGCGTCCGGCACGAGGCGGGGGTCGGCCGAGTAGACGCCGAGGACGTCCGTGTAGATCTCGCAGAAGTCGGCGCCGAGCGCGGCGGCGAGCGCGACGGCGGTCGTGTCGGAGCCCCCGCGGCCGAGCGTCGTGACCTCGAACGCAGTCGAGACGCCCTGGAAGCCGGCGACGAGGACGATCGTCCCCTCGTCGAGCGCCTCGTGGATCCGCCGTGCGCGCACCTCGACGATCTTGGCCTTACCGTGGACGGTGTCGGTGACGATCCCGGCCTGCGAGCCGGTCAGCGAGATCGCCTCGTGGCCGAGGTCGTGGATCGCCATCGCCGCGAGCGCGCAGGAGATCCGCTCGCCAACCGACACGAGCATGTCGAGCTCGCGCGGGTGCGGCGTCGGCGAAACGTGGTGGGCGAGGTCGAGCAGCCCGTCCGTCGTGCGGCCCATCGCGGAGAGGACGCCGACGACGCGGTGGCCCTCCTCGCGCGCAGCGACGAGGCGCGAGGCAACGCGTCGAAGCTTGTCCGGGTCGCCGACCGACGTGCCGCCGAACTTCATCACGACGGTGCCGACGTGGGGCGCTTCGGCGTCCGCGTCGACAGCCGGAACGGCCTCGTACTCGGTCGCAGACATGCCGGCGAGTGTAGACGAGCAGTCCAGAAAGGACCACAAAAAATGTTGAACCGGCAAACCCGAAGGCCTCCCGGTTCAACGCGGTCAATCTATGCGAGGAG
>JALYRA010000063.1 GCA_030855545.1 Actinomycetota bacterium
CCTCGTCACGAAGGGCAAGTCGACCGAGACGAACATTCCGGGAGTGTTCGCCGCCGGCGACGTCCAGGATCACGTCTACCGGCAGGCGGTCACCGCGGCCGGCTCCGGCTGCGCGGCAGCGCTCGACGCCGAGCGTTTCCTCGCCGAAGCCGAGGGCCACCCCGAAGCCGCCCTCACCGCCCCGCGCGAGCACACGACACCCGCCTGAGCACTCGCCGATCCGGCCGGTAGGCTCGGGGACGTGAGCCTTGGCGCGCGCTGGATCGACCTGCTCGACCCGAGTCGCGAGGAGATTGCCCGCGAGAGCCCGGTCGACCTCCATCGGCGGGCGCTCGAGCGATTGCTGGCCCGCCCACGTCTCGATCAGGACGGGCGACCGACGTTCGAGTCGCACG
Organism: Actinomycetota bacterium; assembly: GCA_030855545.1. Lineage (GTDB taxonomy): Bacteria > Actinomycetota > Thermoleophilia > Gaiellales > Gaiellaceae > Gaiellasilicea. The sequence goes on from JALYRA010000063.1 coordinate 396, forward strand.
GCGACTACGTTTTCGCGCTGCTGCTCGTACCTGTCGGTGTCCCTGAGGAAGACCGGATCTACTACCAGGAGATCGACCTCGTGCTCACACCGGAGGTCGCGCTCACCGTCCGCAAGACGCCGCCGGGGGAGGCGCCGTTCGACCTCGGCCCGCTGCAGCTCGCGTGCGACGCGCACGGCAAGCCGACAGCGGGCACAATCGCCTACTACCTCGTCGACGATGTCGCCGACCGGTATCTGAGTCTCGTCGAGCTACTCGATGTGGAGATCGAGGAGCTCGAGGACGGTGTCGAGACGTGGCCCAGCAGCCAGGTGAGGCGGCGGCTCTCGGCGCTGCGGCGTGACGTCCTGCAGCTCCGTCGCACTCTCGCGCCGACGCGTGACGCAGTGCGGCGCGTCGTCGACGGCCGGGTCGACGTCGGCGACGATGCCGTGTTCGGGCGCGCACTCGAACTCGACGTCGCGAACGCGAACGACAAGTTGACGCGCGCGGTCGAGTCGCTCGACCTGGCACGCGAGCTGATCGCGAGCGTCCGGGACTACCACCAGTCGAAGATCAGCCAGGAGCAGAACGAGATCGTGAAGCGGCTCGCCGTGATCGCGTCGCTCGTGCTTTTCCCCACCTTTCTCGTGGGCGTCTACGGCCAGAACTTCGACCACATGCCCGAGCTCGGCTGGAGGCTCGGCTACGCCTTCTCGTGGGGCCTGATCGTGCTGACCACGATCGCCCAACTCGCGTTCTTCCGCAGGAAGAAGTGGATCTAGGCCGCCTCGGTACGCTGGCTCTGTGCCCTTCTTCATCTGCCCGAACTGCAAGAACCGGTCGATCGACAACGACGGCCGTCAGGGTCTTCTCCAGCAGGCGGTCTCGTGCGAGCGCTGCGGCTTCGGGTTCCTCTTCGAGATCCTCGACGACTACTACCCGCCCCCCACCGCCGGACTCGTCGCCTGCGACCGCGACGGCCGCATCCTCGCCTCGGGTCGGGGCGTCTTCGAGCTGACCGGTTACCGCGAGCAGGACGTGATGGGCAAAGACGTGGTCGAGGCGTTCGGCCTGGAGGGGTTCGAGGCGAGCAAGAACCCGATCGCGTTCGCCCTCGAATGGGGCGTCCGCCGCCTCGGCGAGCAACTCGAGCTGCGGTCGCGAGCAGGTCAGATCAAGCCCGTCACTGCGGACGTCTTTCCCGGCTATGACAGCGACGGCGGCCTGCTCGTCGCGTTATCCCCTCGTTAGGGAAGGAAGCTCGACACCTGGCCCCATGTGACCGCCGCGAGCTTCGCCTGCCCGTTCACGGATGGGTGGAAGTAGTCGCGCGTCGTCACGTCGCTGCGCACGAACGCCGTGTTGAAGACGGCGTTCGAGTCGAAGCGGCAGCGCGTGTACCAGGCGCACACCTCCGCAAGCTTCGTGTTGTAGTCGATGTTGCGCTGCCGCACGCGCTCACGGCGCGCGACGTCACCCGGCAGGTTCGAGAACGGGCTCGCGAGCATCGACTGGCAGATCCCCGCGATCGCCCACACCGAGTTCGCTCCGAGGTCGTAGCGGTAGAGCGAGAAGAGCTGGAAGATGTCGGGGATGCTCGAGACGAAGACGCGCGAGTTCGGCAGCGCGGCACCGAGCGACGCCATCGCGGCCGCGAACTGATCGCGAAAGACGTTGACGTCGGTCATGCCGGCCTCGCTCGACGCACAGACGTCGTTGGCTCCCATCAAGATCGTGACGTACTCGGCCCGGCGCCCGATCACGCCCTGCATCTGGCCGTGGAGATCGGCCATGTCGGCGCCGGTGGCGGCGTGGTTGTACGAGCGTCCGGTGATGCCCGGGTTCGCGGTCTGAATCCGGCGGTACTGCGAGTAGCTCGACGTGCCGGTCGACCACGACGCAGACGGGCAGTCCACGTACGGGAACCAGCAGTCGTTGAACGCGCGCGTGATCGAGTCGCCCGTCGACGCGATCGAGTTCGGGTACGCCCCTTGCGCGGACGCTGTCAGCGTCAGGCCGAGCACAGCGGCGAGCAAGAGCAAGCGGATCCTCATCATCCCCTCCTAGATTGGCGGCTCGCCGATCCTCCCACCGTCGTCCGGCTCTGTCCAGACGCGCGACGACGGACATAGGTCGTTGAGGACGCAGGCCTCGCAGAGCGGCTTCCGCGCGTCGCAGATCCGCCGTCCGTGCCAGATCAGGAGATGCGGGAAGCGCCCCCAATCCGATCGCGGCGCGAGCTTCGCGAGATCGCGTTCGATCTTGACCGGATCCTCCTGCTTCGTCAGGCCGAGCCGCTGGGACAGGCGCCTCACATGCGTGTCGACCACGACCCCTTGCGGATCGCCGAGCTCGGCCGCGACGACGTTCGCCGTCTTCCGTGCGACCCCGGGCAGACGCAGCAACTCGTCGATCGTGCGCGGCACCTCACCATCGAACTCCTCCAGAAGCACGCGCATCGCACCCTTGATCGACTTCGCCTT
>JALYRA010000074.1 GCA_030855545.1 Actinomycetota bacterium
CTTGTTGTACTGAGATCCCCGTCGGCGTCCATCCCTCGATCGAGGTAACCCCCTCGATCGAGGGACAATCCCTCGTTCGAGTGATCGGCGTTCTTAGCCGCTTTTCATCTCGATAGTGACAATGCCCGTATGAGCATTCTCGTCGTCGACGACGAACCGGCTGTGCGCGAGTCGTTGCGCCGCGCGCTGCAACTCGAGGGCTACGACGTAGAGCTCGCCGGGGACGGTCAGGAGGCGCTCGACCGGCTGGAGCGCGACGGCGTCGAGGCCGTGGTTCTCGACGTCTCGATGCCGCGGCTCGACGGGCTCGAGGCCTGCCGGCGGCTGCGCCGCACCGGCAGCACACTTCCCGTGCTGATGCTGACAGCGCGCGACGAGGTCGCCGACCGGGTCGCGGGGCTCGACGCCGGCGCCGACGACTACGTCGTCAAGCCCTTCGCGCTCGAAGAGTTGCTGGCGCGGCTGCGCGCGCTCCTGCGCAGGGTCGCGCCCGCAGAGGACGGCGGCGACGTCGTCCGCTTCGCCGATCTCGAGCTCGACCCCGCGACGCGTGACGTAAAGCGCGGCGGCGACGCGATCGAGCTGACGCGCACCGAGTTCGCGCTGCTCGAGCTCTTCCTGCGGAACCCGCGCCAGGTGCTGACGCGGTCGGTCATCTTCGAGCGGGTCTGGGGGTACGACTTCGGGTTCGGGTCGAATTCGCTCGACGTCTACATCGGATACCTGCGGCGAAAGACCGAGCAGGGCGGCAAGCCCCGCCTGATCCAGACGATCCGCGGCGTCGGCTACGCCCTCCGCGAGGCGGCGTAGGCTTGACGGAGCTGCCAGGAGCGGAGGCGCCGGCTTTGCCGGCATCGGAGCGGGATCAGTGAGCTTCCGTGCCCGCCTGACCCTCGCCGCTGCCGCGGCGGTCGCGATCGCCGTCGTTGCGGCGTCGGCGCTCACCTACGTGCTCGTCCGGAACGAGCTGCGCAGCCAGGTCGACGACACGCTGCGCTCGCGCGCCCGCGACCTGCCGGCCAGGCTCGACGTGATCGGCGACCCGCTCGGCAAGCAGTTCCTCGGGCTGCGGCCGGAGCGGTTCGGAGGCGTCGCGGTCTTCACCCAGCTCGTGCGGCGCGACGGCGAAGCGGTCGTGCCACCGAACACCACGGGGAAGCTTCCCATCTCCGATCGCGCGCTCGCGGCCGCCCGAGGCGCAATCGACGAGCCGTTCTACGAGGACGCCCGGGTGCAAGGGACGCACGTCCGCGTGCTCACTCTTCCGCTTGGGCAGGGCTACGCAGTCCAGGTCGCGCGCTCGCTGGAGGAGGTCGACAGCGTGCTCGAGCGGATCAGCCGCTACCTGATCGCGCTCGCGCTGGCCGGAATCGCGCTTGCCGCGGGGCTTGGTCTGCTGGTCGCCCGTGCGGTGCTCGCGCCGGTGCAGCGGCTCACCCGTACGGCCGAGGAGGTCTCCGAAACCCGCGACCTCTCGCGGCGCATCGACGCGAGCGGCACCGACGAGCTCTCCCGTCTCGCCGCGACGTTCAACGCGATGCTGGAAGCCCTCGAGGGATCCGCGCGCGCGCAGCGTCAGCTCGTCTCCGACGCGTCACACGAGCTGCGGACGCCGCTGACGAGCCTGCGGACGAACATCGAGGTGCTCGCGCGTGACCAGGCGCTTCCGGCCGGGGAGCGCGAGAAGCTGCTGCACGACGTGACCGAGCAACTGACCGAGATGACGGCGCTGATCGCAGAGCTCGTCGAGCTGGCCCGCGGCGACCAGGCGCCGACGGACCCGGAGGACGTGCGGCTCGACCTCGTCGCGGCAGACGCGATCGAGCGGACGCGCCGGAATCGCCCGGGCGTCACTTTCGCAGCCGAGCTCGAGGAGTCGATGATCCGGGGTGTACCCGTCACGATCGAGCGCGCGGTCTCGAACCTGCTCGACAACGCGGCGAAATGGAGCCCGCCCGGCGGCGAGGTCGAGGTCTCCGTCAGCGGCGGCAATGTGGTCGTGCGCGACCACGGCCCCGGGATCGACGCGGACGACCTTCCGTTCATTTTCGACCGCTTCTACCGAGCGCCGGCCGCGCGAGGGCTGCCCGGCTCGGGCCTCGGTCTCGCGATCGTGCGCCAGGTGGCCGAAGCGCACGGCGGCACCATCACCGCCGAACCGGCCGACGGCGGCGGCACGCGCATGCGGCTGAGCCTCCCCTCCGACTCTTAGCGAGTTCTTATGCCTGTCTCAGGTTCGCCTTAGGGACGGCTGGTTCTCTGAGTGCATGCAGACATTCAAGAATCCCAAAGTGGCGCTCGCGACCGCAATGACGAGCGCAGCGCTGATCGGGGCGGGCGGCGTCGCAGCCGTCACAACCGCACTTGGCAAGGACAGCGACTCGATAGCGGCCCCGCAGGTCAAGGTCGGCGAGGAAGCCCGCCCGGCCGGCGTCTCCTCCTTCCTGACGGTCGCGGACATCTACCGTCAAAGCGCCGACTCGGTCGTCGAGATCACTGTCTCGTCCAGCGCGCAACCGACGCAGTTCGGCGGCGGCGGCAAGCAGCAGGGTCAGGGCTCCGGCTTCGTCTACGACAACAAGGGTCACGTGATCACGAATCACCACGTGGTCGACGACGCCGAATCCGTCTCGGTGCTGTTCTCGAATGGCAAGAGCTACAAGGCCACCGTCGTCGGCAGCGATCCGTCCACCGACATCGCCGTGCTCGACGTCGACGCTCCCCGTTCGGTGCTCGAGCCGCTCGCGCTCGGTGACTCCTCGACGGTCGAGGTCGGGGAGGGCGTCGTCGCGATCGGCAGCCCGTTCGGGCTCGAGCAGACCGTGACGACGGGCATCGTCAGCGCCCTCCACCGCCAGATCAACTCGCCGAACAACTTCGCGATCGACGACGCTATCCAGACAGACGCCGCGATCAACCACGGCAACTCCGGCGGGCCACTGCTCGACCTGAGCGGCAACGTGATCGGCGTCAACTCACAGATCGAGAGCAAGTCGGGCGGCAACGACGGAATCGGCTTCGCCGTTCCTTCCAACACGGTGGAGAAGATCGCTCGCACGCTGATCGAGGACGGGACGGTCGAGCACGCGTACTTGGGTGTCTCGACCGAGGACACCGCTGACGGCGAAGGGGCCAACCTCGCCGAGGTTCGTACGGGCAC
>JALYRA010000085.1 GCA_030855545.1 Actinomycetota bacterium
TGCGCGAGGCGCTCGTCCCGCTCCAGGGTCTCGCGCTTCCGGTCACGCTCTGGGAGTCGGAGGTGCTGCCGCGGCGCGTTCCCGGCTACCAGCCCGCCTGGCTCGACGGCCTCTGCGCCGCCGGCGAGCTCGTCTGGGCCGGCGCCGGCCTCGATCGCGTCGCCGTCTATTTCCGCGAGGACGCTCCTGTGCTCGGCAAGCCCGCAGGCTCACCCACGCCGGAGTCGCCGGAGGCCGAGGCGATCCGCGCCGGTCTTGGTCGCGGCGCCATGTTCTGGGCCGACCTGCTCGAGGAGACCGGGCTCGAGGCGGAGGCCGCTCTCCCTGCGCTGTGGGAGCTGGTCTGGTCCGGCGACGTGACGAACGACGCCTGGACCCCGCTCCGTGCCGGCCGCCGCTACGAGGCACCTCGTGTGCAGCGCAGGTCACGCCGCTTCTCGCGCACGCGCGGCGCCTCGATCACCTCGACACAGGGTCGCTGGTCGCGCACCGAGCCGCTCTTCCCGGGAACCCCCGACCGGCGTGCGCTCGCCGAGCTCCTGCTCGAGCGGCAGGGGATCGTCACCCGCGACGGCGTCCGCGGCGAGGGAATCCCTGGCGGCTACAGCGCCGTCTACTCGGAGCTGAAGGATCTCGAGACGATCGGCGCCTGCCGCCGCGGCTACTTCGTCGAAGGCCTCGGCGGCGCCCAGTTCGCGCTCGCCGGCGCCGTCGAGCGGCTGCGCGAGTTACGCGCGGAGGAAACCCCCGAGCCGCTCGTGCTCGCGGCCGCCGATCCCGCGCAACCGTATGGCGCAGCGCTGCCTTGGCCGAAGCGCGCCGGTGCCCGTGCGGCGCGTGTGGCAGGAGCGCAGGTCGTTCTCCTCGGCGGCGAGGCGGCGCTCTTCGTCGAGCGTGGTGGCCGCACGCTCGTGCCGCTGCGCGAGCCGGACGAGGAATGGCTGCGGCCTGCGATTGCCGCGCTCGTCCAGCACGTCAAGGCCGGTGGGGCAAAGCGCCTCGCGGTCGAGCGCTTCGACGGCCGGCCGGTCACCGAGACGGAGGTCATGCCGCTGCTCGTCGAGGCCGGGTTCCTCGCCGGCCCGCGACGGGCCGTCCTGCGCCCTTAAGTTCAGGCCGGTTCGCCCGATTACCGGGGAGTGACCCCGACCCTGAAGCAACGGCTCGGTCTTGCTCCCGTGCAGCTCACTTCGCCCGAGCGCCAGTGGCTGCTCGCCGCTCGCGTCGGCTCGGCCCTCTTCGCCGTCGAAGCGAGCCTCGTACTGGGCGCCACCGCGGTCACCGGCGGCGTGACGGGAGACACGATGCTGTTGATCGCCGTGATCTGCGGCTACGGCCTGGCCTTTGCATTCCTGCTCATCTACGAGCGGCTCGGTGTGATCGGCGCGCACGTGCTCGCGCTGGCGGGCAACGCGAGCATCACGCTTCTGGTCGTGGACTCGGAGCTCGGCGCCAGCTACAGGATCCTCTACGTCTGGCCGGCGATCTACGTCGCGTTCTTCATGCGTCGCCGGCAGGCCGCCTTCCAGGTTGCGGCGATCGCGTCCTCGTCTGGCTGCGCGCTTGCCGCGACGTTGCCGACGGCGCAGGCGATCGAGCTGTGGCTTGTCTCGTCGGGGATCCTCGCCGGCGCCGCCATGTTCACGAGTTTGTTGCGCGACTACCTGATCAAGCTGCTCGAGAACGCCCACAAGCATCGTGCGGCGCTCGACGCCTTCTTCCTCCACGCGCCTTCAGGCTTCGGCTTCCTCGATTGCGACCTCCGGCACGTGCGCGTCAACCAGGCGCTCGCCGAGATCATGGATCTCGAGTGTCACCAGATCGAGGGGCACCTGCTCGGCGACGTCGCGCCCATCAACGCTCACGTCCTCGAGCCGCTCGCGCGGCACGCCATCGACTCCGGCGAGCCGGTGCTCGGAATCGAGATCGAGAACCCCGACGGCCGCTTCCACCTCGTCAGCTACTACCCGATGCCCGGCGCGACCGGCCTGGCCGGAGTCGGCACAGCCGTCACCGACGTCACGCACCTGAAGGACGTCGAGCGCCGGCTCGAGGAGACGAACGGCCGCCTGACCGTCCTCGCGACGACCGACGAGCTGACCCAACTGCCGAATCGGCGCATGCTGGACGAGCAGCTCGACCTCGCGCTCGCCAGAGCTCGGCGCGGCGGTCTCGCGGTTGCGGTGCTGAACATCGACCTCGACCGCTTCAAGGACGTGAACGACACGCTCGGGCACGCCATCGGCGACGACGTGCTCGTGGAGGTCGCCGTTCGCCTGCGCGCCGGCGCTCGGGATACCGACATCGTCGCGCGGATCGGCGGTGACGAGTTCGTGATCGTCTTGGCCGACCTTGACGTACAGGAGGCCCCGGAGCTGGCCGAGACGGTCGCCGACCGCGTGCGTGGGCTCCTCACCGAGCAGCTCGCGGTCGGCCCGGTGGAGCTCTCCGTCGACGCCTCGATCGGCGTTTCGATCTATCCCGTCGACTCGCGGGATGCACGAGGTCTGCTCGCTGCCGCAGACGCGGCGATGTACGCGGGCAAGAGCTCCGCTATGCGCGTGGCGTAGAGCTCGCGACGCGCAGGCCCGCGACGGCGTCACCCAGCCGGTGCGGAGGTACGCCCGTCCGTGCCGGGCCCCCGGTGAGAACCCGCAGTCCCTCCGGCAGGTCGAGCTGGGACAGCTCGGCGTCGAGCTGCTCGAGCCGATCGGTCGTCGTCGCGCTCAGGCAGAGCAGATCGGCGTCCGCTCCGGCCGCCGCGGCGAGGGCTGCGTCGAGCGGCGTGTCCGCACCGAGGTAGACGGCGAGCCAGCCGTCGGCCTGAAGGAGGACGCCGAGCGCGAGCAGCCCAAGTTCATGGCGTTCGCCGGCGGCACACGCGAGCACGGCTGTGCCGCGTACCGCGTGGCGGCGATCGTCCAGCAAGCGGCGTAGGCGGGACTGGACGATCTCGGTCAGCATGTGCTCCTGCGCGATGCTCTCGGCTCCGGTACGCCACCCGTCGCCGATCGTACGCAGCGCCGGCGCGACGATCTCCTCGATCGCGATTTCGACGTCGTGGAGCGTGAACGCCTGTTCGACGAGCGTCGCGAGGAGTCGCGCATCGGTGTCTGCGGCGGCGGCGACAACCGCGTCGCGCAATCCCTCGGGTGACGACTCGGAGCTCGTCGCCCCACCCTCGAGCAACGCCGCCGCCTCACCGATCCGGAAGCCTTCGGCAAGGCGGTCGCGCAGCCACTCGACGCGCGCGACATCGCGTTCGTCGTAGCGGCGCTGTCCGCCGGCCGTGCGACGCGGCCGGAGGACGCCGTACCGTCGTTCCCACTTCCGGAGCGTGTCCGCGCCGATGCCCGTGCGGAACGAGACGGCCGCGATGTTGAGTCCCGTGGTCGTCGTCTCGGCGGCGATCGGCCTGGCCTCGAGGTAGGACATTACCGCGTTGGCGAGATCCTGCACCAGGGAGACGTCCTGCTCGCTCCACGACCGTGGCTCGAAGTCGAGCGCGCACAGGATCCCGATCGGATCCCCGGCCGACGTGAGCAGCGGGACGCCGAGGTAGGCGGCGACAGCGAGGGTGGTGGTGTGCGGTAGATCGCGTACGCGTGGGTCCTTTCGCGCGTCCTCGACGACGAACGGGGCGCGGGCGCCCACCGCAAACTGACAGTAGGCGTCCTTGAGCGGAAACTCGGTCAGCGTGCCCCAGGGATCGTCCGGACCGACGAAGCTCGCAAAGAGCAGCTTGTCGTCGTCGGCGATCAGGAGCAGCGAGACGGGCGCTCCCAAAAGTGTGGAGACGAGGCTCGTCAGTCGGTCGAACACCCGCCGGTCGGGTCCGTCGTGAGCGCGAACGCGTTCTGCAACCGCTTGCTGCAACAGCGCGGAAGCCGGCGCGGAGCCTGAGTTCGCCGCGGTTCCCATTCGCCGGTCAACAGTAGCTCTAAGCTGGACAACGTGCCTGAGGGGGACTCTCTCCACCGCGCCGCGCGCCGGTTGCAGCCGCTCGTCGGACAGCGTCTCGAGGCGAAATCGCCCAATCCGCGCGCTCAGGCGACCGGCGTCGCGTCACGCGTCGACGGGCTCGTCCTCGAGTCGGTTGACGCCGTCGGCAAGAACCTGCTGCTCCGGTTCGAGGGCGGGATCGTCGTACGCAGCCACCTCCGGATGACGGGTCGTTGGCGGATCGAGCCGCGCGGCAAGGAGCGGGCGGGGCTGCCCTGGCTCGTGCTGCGGGGAAAAGAGCTCGAAGGCGTGCTCTGGAACGGGCCGGTTCTGACGCTCGAGTCGCGCAACGTGCCACGGCTCGGCCAGGACGTGCTTGCGCTCGAGTTCGACGCCGACGCGGCGGTCGGGCGGCTGCGCGGAGCGGGCGAGCGGTGGCTCGGCGAGGCGCTACAGGATCAGCGGCTGCTTGCCGGGGTCGGGAACATGTGGATGGCGGAGGCGCTCTGGACGATCGAGGTCTCGCCGTGGGTGAGGGTGCGCGACGCGCCGGACGAGACGCTGGGCGATGCCGTTGCTGCCGCTCGCCGGCTGATGCAGGAGTCGCTTGCGACCGGGCGTCCTGGACGTCAGGTCTACCGCCGCGCGGGACGCCCGTGCCTGCGTTGCCGCACGATCGTCCGCTCGCGCGGTCAGGGCGACGACAACCGGACGGCCTACTGGTGCCCCGGGTGTCAAGCAGGAGGAGCGCCGCCGGGGGAGTAAGCAGGACGGATGGCGGCACGCGCACCGCACCTGCATCTGACTCTGCGTGCCTTCTGTCTGGGCGCGTTCGTCCTCCTCGGCCGTGCGCTCGAGGAAGGTGACGACCTGCCGTTCGCGTTCGAGGAGCACGTCCAGCGCGACGGGCCGGTGCTGTACGAGTATCGGCCGCTCGTGCGTTCGTTCGTCGAGTCTCGGGCTTCTGCGCTCGCGGGGCGCGAGGACGCGCGGATCGCGCTCGACGACCTGCTCCGCGAGCCGGCCGCTGCGATCTTCGCGCGCGCCCATGCGGGGCCGAAGCCCTCCGAGGAGCAGGCGCTCTTCCGCACGGTGCTGCTGTCGCTCCTGATCTCGACCGCCGAGTCCTGCGGTGGTTTCGACTGGGACGACGTGGCGTTCGAGCGTGCGTACGCCGAGCTCGAGAAGTCGCTCTTCGGATCGCAGCGCGCCTACGCGGCGGTCGCGCCGCTCGTCGGGATCTCGGTCGTCACGCAGGTCGAGCTCGGCGGCGGGATCAGGATGCGCGCCGGTGCCACCGGCGAGCTCGCGCACCACTGGCCCGAGGCGCAGGGCCTGCTGCCGCCCGGCTTCGGACGGGACGTCGACCGCTACTGCGTGCTCGAGCTCGAGCGCGACCTCCACGGAGGTGACGAGCCGCCCGACGCGCCCGCCGAGCTCGCCGACGCCGTCTCGGCTATTCGCCTCGCGACGGGCGCACCGGTAGCAGCCGGGCCCGTCTTGTTCGAACGGCTCGACTGGCGCCCGTTCGGGATCCGCCCGGTGCTCCCGATCGCGGCGACCCAGCCGCCGGGCGAGGCCACCCGCCTCGACTCCTTTCGAGCTGCGCTCGCAGGTGAGATCTACTCCAAGCTCGGTCTCGCCGATGCCGACACGGCGCTTGCCGAGGCGCTCGACCGGTGGGAGCTCTCACTCTTCCAGCACGAGCCGTTCCGTTCCGAGCAGCTGCGTGGCGCGCTCGCAGGCCTGCTCGGAGACACCTGGGAGCTCCGCGCGGCCGTGCTGCTCGGCGACACCAGCGAGGAGCGGCGCGCAATCCACTCCTCGCTGCGGTCGCTGGCCGCGGGCGAGCCGGCGTCGCAACGAGCTGAGGACTCCGTGCGCCGTGCGCTCGTCGAGGCGCTCAGGCACGGAGACCGGCCTACGCTCGTCCGCTCTCTCGACGACGTCTTGCTCGGCCTGCGGGCTGCGCCGCGGCTCGCCGAGACGGCCTAGGGTCACTTTCACTGTTTCGTGACGAAGGGGTGTGCCCTCCGTGGCGCGCGCCTCGCTACCGTCGAAGCCATGCATGAATCCCGCGTCCTCGCCCGGCTCGACCGGATCGACGCGCTCGACCGGAACGGCGCGCCGCCCGGCGAGCTCCTGGCGGAGCTCCGTGGTCTCCTGCGGGAGGCCGAGGAGCTGGCGCGGAAGGAGAAGGACCTGGACGACGGTACGAAGGAGGTGGTCGGGCGTCTCCGCACGGCGCTTGCTCGGGACATAATCGGCATGTGATCGCTCACTGGGACGACGCTCCGAGCGGCCGGTCGGAGGCCGGCCACCTCGGCGGACTCTGGACCGATCTCGGCGACGCCGCCGGGACGAAGGCGGTCGGCCTGAAACGGCTCCAGGTCGACCCTGGCCGGTGGTCGACGCCCTTCCACCGGCAGACGGCGGAGGAGGAGATCTTCTACGTCCTCGGTGGGTCGGGCGTCTGCCTGCTTGACGGCTCCGCGTTCGAGGTCGGCCCCGGCGACTGCATCGTGCACCGCGTGCGCGAGCTGCACACTCTGCGTGCGGGGGTCGACGGCCTGGACGTGCTCGCGTTCGGCACGCGGGTGCGCACGGAGGCCGCGCATCTCCCGCGGGCCGGCGTCTCGTGGCTCGGCGGATCGTGGGTCGAAGCAGGCGGCGGAGAGCATCCGTGGGAGCGCGAGGCCGCAGCGGGCCAGCCGGAGCTGCCGGAGATCGGTGCCCGTCCGGATACCGTCGTCAACGTCGAGGACGCCGATGGGGGCAACCACGCCGACGGAAGCTGGAAGATGCTCGCGCGCCGAGCTGGTGCGGAACTGACCGGCCTCAACTGGGGTGCTCTGAACGGCGGAGCCGAGGGCGCGCCGCCGCACTCCCACTCCGCCGACGAGGAGCTCTTCGTCGTCCTCGAGGGTGACGGAACGCTCGAGCTGTGGCCGAATCCGCAGCGCGCGAGGAGCGGTCAGGAGAGGGAGGAGCATGCGATCCGCGCGGGTCATGTGATCTCGCGTCCCGCCGGGACGGGCCTGTCGCACGCGTTCCGGGCGGGCAGGCAGGGAATGACGTTCCTCGCCTATGGCACGCGCATTCCGGACGACGTCTGCTTCTACCCGCGGTCGAACAAGATCTACTTCCGCGGACTCGGCCTCGTCGCTCGTCTGGACGATCTCGCCTACGACGACGGGGAGTCGGCGTGAAGGAAAAGCGCGGCTAGGCTTGAAAGGCGCTCCCACATGGGACTCATGCGCCTGCTACCGCGCCCGAACACACGGGCTCATACCGCCAACGAGGAGTCGACGTTGCAGAGGGTGATCGTCTTCGCGAACCAGAAGGGCGGCGTCGCCAAGACGACGACGACGCTCAACCTCGCCGTCGCCTTCAAGGAGCAGGGCTTCCGCGTGCTCGTGGTCGACCTCGACCCGCAGGGAAACCTGACCATGAGCCAGGGGATGAACCCCGACGCGATCGAGCGCTCGATGTTCGATGTGCTCGTCCATCGACTCCCGATCTCGGAGATCATCCACGAGGCCGAGGTCGACGTCGCCGTCTCCTCGATCGACCTCGCCGGCGCCGAGCTCGCGCTCAGCGCGATGATCGGCCGCGAGCGCGCACTCGAGAAGGCACTCGTCGAGGTGCGCGACAAGTACGACTTCGTCATGATCGACACCCCGCCGTCACTAGGCTTGCTCACGATCAACGCCTTCGTCGCAGCCACAGGCGTCATCGTCCCCGTCCAATGCGAGTATCTGTCGCTGCGCGGCCTCGTCCAGCTCGAGAACACGCTGGCGATGGTGCGGGAGAACCTCAATCCCGCGGTGAAGATCGAGGGGATTCTTCCGACGATGTTCGACCGGCGTACGCTGCACTCGCGCGAGGCGGTCGAGATCCTCGAGGAGAGCTTCGGCGACCTCGTCTTCAAGACGCGCATCCGCAAGACCGTCCGGTACGCCGAGGCTCCCGTGAAGGGCTCGTCCGTGCTGAAATACGACCCCAACGGTACGGCCGCGGAGGCCTACCGCGACTTGGCGAAGGAGGTGCTCGATGGCGCGAAACCGCGCGAGCATGCGTGAGGGCCCTCTGGCGGAGCTCTTCCGCGCTACCGAGGCAGCTCAGCGGCAGGCGGAGCAGCAGCAGGACGCCGCGCCAGCGGGGCCGTCCGCCACGCCCGAGGAGCCGCAGGAGAAGACCGTCGAGCACGTCCCCGACTTTGCGAAGGAGGAACCACGCGCGGCCGCGCCATCCCAATCTGCGGCGCCCGCGCCCTCCATGCCTGCGGCGGCGCCGGTGAGCCCTGTTCCAGATCCGCCGCGCAACGAGCCCGCAGCCGCCGCGCCGCCTGCGCCTGCGCCGCCGCCCCCGAGAGAGCAGCCCGTCTACGAGCCGCCTGTGACGCGCTACGAGCCGATGCCCGAGCCCGCACCGCGGCTCGAGTACGCGACCCCGCGCGACACCGCCTCTTACCTCGCGGTGATCCGCGTCGTCGGTGTCGGCGGCGCCGGCCTGAACGCGGTGAACCGGATGATCGACGCCGGCATCTCCCAGGTCGAGTTCGTCGCTGTCAACACCGACATGCAGCAGCTCCAGATCTCCGACGCGCCGGTCAAGCTCCACATCGGCCGCGAGTTGACGCAG
>JALYRA010000123.1 GCA_030855545.1 Actinomycetota bacterium
AAGCGGCCCTTCCGGGATTCTTGCGCGGTCGAGATCTGCTTCCGCGGATTTCGAGCCTTGCGCCAGTCTCTTGGGCCGCGAAGCGGCCTCTTCAGGGATCTTTGCGCGGTCGAAATCTGCTTCCGCAGATTTCGAGCTTGCGCCAGTAAGGTGGCCCCGGGAGGAATTGAACCTCCGCACGCAGGTTCGAAGCCTGCTGCTCTATCCACTGAGCTACGGGGCCGTCGCGGCCAGTATGCCCCACGGCTCCCCGCTATTCTGTGTCGCGCGAGGTGGCGGTAGCTCAGTTGGTAGAGCCCCGGGTTGTGGTCCCGGTGGTCGCGGGTTCGAGTCCCGTCCGCCACCTGTTTTGGTTGCGCAAGCTGAGCATCCGCTTTCGCGGACGCCCAGCGCGCGAAGATCCCTGAAGGGTCGCGTCGCTCCTTCTTTTGCGCAAGCTGGGCATCCGCCAGCGGACGCCCAGCGCGCGAAGATCCCTGAAGGGTCGCTTCGCTCCTTTTTTTTGCGCTTCGCTCCCGGTGCTCAGTCTGTCGGTGGGGTTGCCAGCAGGCGGATTCGCTCGGCGGCTCGCGCGAGGCCGGGCTCGTCGAAGAGGTGTGGGACGCAGTTGCGGATCTCGTGCGCCGGGCCGTCGAGGTCGTCGGAGCCGGCGACCGCGTTCACGGCATACCGAACGGGGATCTCGTGGCAGACGACGAGGATCCGCCGCTCCCGCCGTTCGAGCAGCCGCTCGTAGGCGTCGGCGTAGCGAAGCGCGGCCGCGTCGAGGCTCTCACCGTCGGGGAACGCGTCCGACCGGAGGTGCTGCCGCTTCCAGGCCCGGTACTCCTCGATCGTCTGTCCTTCGAGCGCACCGACATCGATGTCGTCGAGCAGCGGCTCGACCTCGAAGGGAACGCCTCGGTCGCAAACGGCGATCTCGGCCGTCCTGAACGTGCGGCCGAACCGCGTGTGGATGCAGAGGTCGAGCGCGATCCCGAGCAGCTGGACGCGGAGCGCATCGGCCTCCAACTCGCCTTGCTCCGTCAGGCCGACGGGGACGCCCGGGTCGCCGTTGACGCGCTGCGCTACGTTGAGCTCGGACTGGCCGTGGCGGACGAGGACGAAGAGCCGCATCCGGTTAGCCTACGGCCGTGAACGTCCTCTTCCTCTGCATCGGCAACGCCGGTCGCTCCCAGATGGCGCATGCCTTCCTCGAACGGCTCGGCGTCCACGACGTGCGCTCAGCCGGAAGTCGCGCCGAGTCGCACCTTCATCCCGAGGTCGTCGCCGTGATGAAGGAGATCGGCTACGACCTCTCCGGTCGCACGCCGCGGCAGCTGCAGCCGGAGGAAGACGCCGCCTGGGCGGACGTGGTCGTCACGATGGGCTGCGGAGACGTGTGCCCCGTCCTACCAGGCAAGACGTACGTCGACTGGGGCCTCGAGGATCCGGCGGGCCGGCCGCTCGATCGCGTCCGCGAGCTGCGTGACGAGATCCGGATTCGGGTCTCCGAGCTGGCCAAGGAGCTCGACCCGTCGCGACAAGCCTCTGCTTGAATGGCGTGGTGACGACCCAAGTCGAAGAGCTCGGCGGCGACACCGTCCGCCTCCGGGTCGAGGTTCCGGGGGGCGACGTCCACCACGCGGTGGAGCACGCAACCTCCGATCTCGCCGCCTCGGTCAAGATCCCCGGCTTCAGGCCTGGCAAGGTGCCGGCTCCGATCCTCGAGCAGCGACTCGGCAAGGAACGCATCTACGCGGAGGCCGTTGACAGCCACATCAGCGGCTGGTTCTGGAACGCGGCCGCGCGTGCCCGGATCCGACCGGTCGCGCAGCCCCAGTTCGACTACGAGCTGCCGACCGCGGACGACGCCGACTGGGCGTTCACGGCGACAGTGCCGGTGCAGCCGAAGGTCGACATCGTCGACTGGACCCAGCTCGAGGTCGGTAAGCCCGACGCCGAGCTGCCCGAGGAGCTCGTGCAGCAGGAACTCGACGCGCTGCGCGAGTCGGTGGCCGAACTGATTCCCGCGGGCGGGCGCACGGCGCAGGAAGGCGACACGCTGGTCGTCGACATCCTCTCCCCCGGTGGCGAGGCGCAGCACGACACGGTCGTCGAGCTCGGCTCCGGCCGACTCGTCGACGAGGTCGAGGCGGCGCTCGTCGGCGCCTCGACCGGCGAGACGAAGAGCGTCACCTACGAGCTCGCCGACGAGTCCTCCGCCTCCGTCGACATCCACGTCAAGGAGATCAGCGAGAAGGTGCTGCCCGAGCTCGACGACGAGCTCGCGCGCTCCGCCAGCGAGTTCGACACGCTTGCCGACCTGCGAGCCGACATCGAAGGCCGGCTGCGCGAGGCGCTGGACGCGGAGATCGAAAACGTCTTCCGAGCGAACGCGGTCGACACGCTCGTCCGTGAGTCGAAGGTCGCTCCGGCCGGGCCGCTCGTCGAGTCCCGGACGCGCGAGCTGCTCACCGCGTTCATCCGTTCGCTGGAGCGGCGCGGGATCGCGCCCGAGACCTACCTCCAGCTGACCGGGCGCTCTGCCGAGGATCTGACCCGCTCGATGCAGATGGAGGCCGCGCTCTCCGTGGCCCGGGAGCTCGCGCTCGAGGCCGTCGCCGACAAGCTCGGCATCGAGATCTCGGACGACGAGGTCAAGGACCTGATTCGAGAACAGGCTGAAGCTGCGGGCGAAGATGCCGACAACGTGATCGAGGATCTGTGGCACCACGGACGCCAGGAAGACCTACGTGAGGACCTTCGTCTTCGTGCAGCTCTCGACCGGGTCGCCGCCGAGGTGAAGCCGATCCCGATGGAGAAGGCCGAGGCGCGAGAGGCGATCTGGACGCCCGACAAGGATAAACCCGAGACTGAGACGAAGTTGTGGACCCCAGGTGACTGATTGTTCTGGAAATGAGGAGACTGCATGAGCCCGTTGATCCCGATGGTGATCGAGCAAACGTCGCGCGGCGAGCGTTCGTTCGACATCTACTCCCGCTTGCTGAACGAGCGGATCGTTTTCCTCGGCACCCCCGTGGACGACCAGATCGCGAACCTGATCGTGGCGCAGCTCCTGCACCTCGAGTCGGAGGATCCTGACAAGGACATCTCGCTGTACGTCAACTCACCGGGCGGCTCCGTCTATGCCGGCCTCGCGATCTACGACACGATGCAGTTCGTCAAGCCCGATATCCAGACGATCTGCGTCGGCATCGCGATGAGCATGGGCGCGCTCTTGCTCGCGGGTGGCGCGGCAGGGAAGCGGATGGCCCTGCCGAACGCAAAGATTCTGATCCATCAGGTGTCGGGCGGCTTCCAAGGACAGGCGACCGACATCGAGATCGCAGCGCGGGAGACGATCGCGCTGAAGCGACGGCTCGAGGAGATCATCAGCCATCACAGCGGCCAGGACATGGAGAAGGTCTCCAAGGACATGGAGCGCGACTACTTCCTGACCGCGCAAGAAGCGAACGAGTACGGAATCATCGATCGTGTGATCGAACACCGCTAGACAGCAAGTCCTACTAGCCGTTTCCCCAAATCCGAGGTACAAGAAGATATGGCCCGTGCATCCGAAGGCAACGAGCAGCTCCTCTGCAGCTTCTGCGGCAAGAGCCAGCGCCAGGTCAAGAAGCTGATCGCCGGCCCCGGGGTCTACATCTGCGACGAGTGCATCGATCTCTGCAACGAGATCATCGACGAGGAGCTGACGGCTCCGACTCAGCTCGACCTCGACAACCTGCCGCGCCCGCTCGACATCTACTCGGTGCTGAACGACTACGTCGTCAGCCAGGAAGAAGCGAAGCGGACGCTCGCGGTCGCGGTCTACAACCACTACAAGCGCGTCCGGATGGGCCAGGAGGACGGCGAGGTCGAGCTGCAGAAGTCGAACATCCTCTTGCTCGGCCCGACAGGCTGCGGGAAGACGCTGCTGGCGCAGACGCTGGCGCGGATCCTGAACGTGCCGTTCGCGATCGCCGACGCGACCGCGCTCACCGAGGCCGGCTACGTCGGCGAGGACGTCGAGAACATCCTCCTGA
>JALYRA010000130.1 GCA_030855545.1 Actinomycetota bacterium
CGCGCGAGCCACTCGCCGACCTGCGGTACGAGCAGGGTGATCGCCACGAGGAAGAGGAGCGCGATCGCGAGGTTGCGCAGCACGTCCTGCGGCAGTCCGAGCAAGTCGAGCAGCCAGGCGGCAAAGAGCGTGAAGACGGTGAAGCTGAGGACGATGCCTGCGACGATCGCGAGCGGGCGGCGTCCCGTTGCTCCGCCGGCGAGGACGATCGGGAGTACGGGCAGCACGCACGGCGAAAGAGCCGTGACGATGCCTGCGACGAAGCCGATCGCGAGCAGCAGCAGCACGAAGGGAAGGTAGCTGGGTCCGTCTTACGAGGGTGTTACGGAATCCGGCGCAACCGGCGCATTTTCAGAGGCTGCGGTGGGCCTGCGCCGGCGTCGGCGGCGCTTCGGGCGCGCCTCGCCGCCATCGGCCGGAGCGGCTCCGTTCGCAGCGGCATCGCGCTGGCCCTGCGCTTGCCCCTGCGCCTGACCGGCGACCGGCTTCTTCTTCCGCTTGCGCCGCCGCGACTTCCGCGCGGGGGCTTTCGGCGCCGGCAGGTTGTCGGCTAGCCCGTTGGCCACCGCCATGATCTCGCCGAGCTCTTCGCGGGCCCGGTCGAGCGCGTTGTTTGCCCGTGGCGTGTAGCCCTCGGAAGAGGCGAGAAGCGCAGCGCCGACGTCGATCGGCAGCCCCTTTGCGGTTTGGATCAGCTTCTGCACGTTCTCCTCGTGCCGGTGCCCGCGTGAGTTCGCGACCGCACCCAGGAGCCGCTTCGCCTCGGGGAACTCGGCGCTCGCGCGGCGATCCTGCACTTTCCGCGTCGTCTTCGCGAGCTTCCACGTCCAGCGTTCGAGAATCTGGTCCGGCGCGTTCGCCTTTCCTTCGCCGATCGCGCGCAAGAGGATCCGGACGCCGGCCGAGCGATCCTTCTCCCAAGGCGGCGCCTGGCTGACGAGGGTGACGAGATCGTCGAAGTCGGCGCGCTCGACCGTCATCGAGACACGATCCTGGAGTGCTGTCATGCGCAGCCTGCGGTTCGGATTCTCCGCGGCGCAGATCGAGAGGAACGTTTCGAGCGCGGGCTTCGAGGCCTGGCTCTCCGCGAACTTCTTCGCGAACTCGGCGCGCTGGTCGAAGCGGAGCTGGCGGCCGGCGATCGTCGCCCAGTAGCGCTGCTCGTCCTCGTCCATGTACTTCGGATCGATCCGCTGCCACTCGCGCTCGATGACGGCGAGCCGGCGCGCGACGTCCGGCGTGACCGGAACGAGCCACGTCGCCGGCGAGAGATACCTGCGGGCGCGGCGCTGGACGCGGCGGCGCGGCGCCGGTGTGACGCGCGCTCCCTCGCGATAGAAGTCGGCCTCGAGCAGCGAGTGGAGCGAGACGACGCGATCGTTGTGGGTGGCCGACTTGGGCGTGAAGTCGACGACGATGCCGGCCTCCTTGCGCGGGTGCGTCCGCATGATCCGGCCGATCCGCTGCTGGTAGACGCGCTTCGACGCCGTCGGCGCGAGGTGCATGCAGACCGTCGCGCGCGGCGAGTTCCAGCCCTCGGCGAGCAGCATCGCGTTGATCAGGACGTTGATCTCGCCGCGTTCGTAGGCGGCAAGCGTCTCGGCGAGCTTGACCGGCGGCGTCCGGCCGGAGACCGCCTCCGCCTTCAGCCCGGCGGCGCGGAATTCCTGCGCGAGGTTGTAGGCGTGGTCGACGCCGGCGGCATAGACGATGCCGGGCGTCGAGTCGAAGCGCTCGCGATAGAGGCTCGCCGCCGCCTGGTTCAAAGCCTGGTGGTCGAGTGCGGCGGCGAGCGCGCGCTCCTCGAAGTCGCCGCCGACGATCGGCACGGCATTGATCGCCGCGGCCGGCGGCACGCGCAGGCAACGAAGCGGGGCGATCAGCCCGCGGCGAGCTGCGTCTGCGAGCGGGAGGTCGTCGACCGACGCGGGAAAGACGTCCGAGACCTGCTTCGCGATCAGCTGCTCGGTCGCGGTCATGCCGATGTAGATCGGCTCCGAGAAGCTGCGGATGGCCGCGCTCGTCTTCTCCCCGAGAGCGGTGTGCGCCTCGTCGCAGATCACCAGCTGGTAGGCGTCGCGCGAGATCGAGTCCGCGTGGCGCGCGAACCAGGCGTAGGTCTGGATCGTGATCGGATCCTGGCGCAGTGGCTCGTTGCCCTGCGTGATCGCGTCGGTGAAGCGCCCGCTGTAGCCCTCCGTCGTCAGGTCGCGCTGGAACTGGGTGACGAGCAGGCGACGGTGCGTGAGGATGAGGATTCCCAGCGAGCGGGCGGCCTCGACGAAACCCGCCGCGGCGATCGTCTTGCCCGAGGCGGTCGGGTGGCGGAAGCGGTAGCGGCGGGCGGCGCCGGGGTCTTCGCCCGTAAACCCCTCTACCTCTTCGTCCACATCGTCGGCGACGAGCTCGTCCTCCTCGTAGCCCTCGTCTCCGTCGAGCTCCGACTCGGGTTCGGCATGGCCGTTCTCAAGCTCTTCGGCCTGACGCTGGTTCGCGGCGATCAGCTCGGTCAGCATGCCTGCGAGCGCGTCGATCTGGTGCTTGCGCAGCTCGGTGCCGGTCGCGGTTGCGGGCGGCTTCGAGGAGAGCACGCGCTCGAGCCCGAGCAGGAAGCCGAAGCGCACTTTCCAGCGGGAGGACGGCGAGCGGCGGCCGGCTGCGATCTCCCCCAGTGCCTCGTCCAACGCAGCGCGCCTGGCCGTTCCAGGCGCAAGCGACTCAGCCGGATCTTCGCCGGAGTGAAGGAGGGGCTCGCCGGCCCATTCCTGCGCGCGGAGCGCGTCGGCATTCAAGCCATCCGCCGCGTCCGACATCTGTGTCGGGTTCAGTATCGCTTCTGACATACGCGCAGCACGACTTCGGTGCTGCAGTCCTCAGGAGTGCGCGCCCGTGCTGCTGTTTCCTCTGTAGCGTGACGAGCGGCGCTTCCGAAGCATACCCAAACTTTTGGGCGTTCGTAACACTATTCTCCGGTCCGTGGCCGACTGGGACGAGCTCGGAAAGGGCGCGCGAGAGCGCTTCGAGGATGGAGAGGCGCGGTTGCCGGACGACCCCGATCAGCGCCAGCGGCAGCTGACGCGGATGGGGAACGCCGCCGGCGCGGCGGGACTCGCGGCGCTGATGTCCGGAGGTGACGGAGGCGACTGGTTCACCCGCGCCGCTGAGAGCTACCGGCTGAGCTGGGAGCACGCGCCGCCCGGAAGTTGGGGCCGACCGATCGGCGCGATCAAGGCTCGGATTCTCGCGGGCGACTGGGAGAGCGCCGCCGCAGACGCTCGCTGGGCGTTGGAGGCGGGCACCGACGAAGCCCAGTCGCCGGTCGGGCGGTACGCGGCGGCGCTCGCCTTCGCCGTGCTCGGCAAGTGGGACGACGTTCGCGTGCACGCCGACTATGCGCGGACACACGAGGCCTTCCCGAACGAAGTCGCCGACGCGCTCGCGTTCATCGCTGCCGAGGACGTCGTCGGGTACATCGAGGCCGTCGAGGACGTACTCGAATCGTTCGAGACGAGGAACGAGTACCTGGAGGACATGCCGGTTGCCGACACGGTGCTCGTGCTTCAGGCGCTCGCCGGCCGCCGCCACATGGCTGCCGACCTCGAGTCGCCGCTGCTGCCGCCCGCGCGGTAGCCGCCGAGCACGCGCCGTCCGCTTCGGCCATGGCCGGGGTCAGACCCCGTCATGTCCTTCTCGGACGACGTCGCCTTCGGACGGAAGGCCTGCATTTCTGGCGGTTCGTGCCCGTGAGGGACGTGGCCTCGCGGGACATGACGGGCTCTGACCCCGTCGTGTCCCGTCCGGACACGTTGGTCAGAGGTGCGCTGCGGCCGCCGCGTCGAGGAACGCGATCGTCTCGACGCCGCGGATCAGGCTCGCCGGGATCTCCGCGGTCGGCTCTTCCGCGAAGGCGCGCCGGACGGCCTCGGCCTTGTCCTCACCGGTGACGAGGTAGATCAGGAGGCGCGCCTGAGCGAAGACGGGCGGCGTCAGCGTGACGCGGGGCACGAACGGCTCCAGACCCGGTTCGGCTGCGACTGCGCGGCGCTCTCGCTCGTCGAGCGCGGGTGAGCCGGGGAAGAGCGAGGCGGTGTGACCGTCCGGTCCGATCCCATTCAGGGCGAGGTCGAGCGTGATGCCTTCGAGCTCGACCTCGTAGAGCGCGGCGGCCTCTTCGGCGCCGAGCTCGCCCTTGATCCGGTGCGACTCGGGTGGTCGCGAGAGCGCGTCGAAGAGCGTCGTGCGGGCAAGCCGGTAGTTCGAGCGCTCGTCACTGGGCGCAACGGCCCGTTCGTCGCCGAACCACACATGGGCTTTCGACCAGTCCAGCCGGAGGCGCGCCGCCAACTCGTAGGCCCGGCCCGGCGTCGAGCCGCCAGACAGCGCGACGTGGCCTGCGGCCTCGACGAGCAACTCGGCGGCGGCGCGCGCCGGATCGTCGGCGACGCGGACATCGACGTTCACGAGTCGCCGCGCGCGAGTTCCTTCGAGCGATCCATCGCCGCCTGGATCGCGTTCAGGAACGCGGCGCGCACACCCGCCTGCTCGAGCTCGCGGATCGCCGCGATTGTCGTCCCGCCCGGCGAGGTGACCATCTCGCGGAGCTCGACCGGATGCATCTTCAGATCGCGCAGCTGCTTCGCGGTGCCGAGCATCGTCTGCACGACGAGCTGCGTCGAGATCTCGCGCGAGAGGCCGAGCAGGATGCCCGCCTCGATCATCGCCTCCGCGAGCAGGGCGAAGTATGCGGGGCCGGAACCGGAGACAGCCGTGACCGCGTCCATGTACGGCTCCGAGACGCGAACGACCGCGCCGAGATGGCGGAGTGCCTCTTCGGCGAGCGTCATGTGCTCTTCGCCCGCGTGCGAGCCGGCGCACACCCCCGCCATGCCCTCGTGCACGATCGCGGGCGTGTTCGGCATCGCCCGGACGACCGGCACGCCCTGCGCGAGGTGCCGCTCGATCGCCGCGGTCGGGATCGCGGCCGCGATCGAGAGCACGGTCTGCTCCTGCTGGATCAGCGGCCCGACTTCGCCGAGCAGCGCCTCGATGTCCTGCGGCTTGACGGCGATCACGACGAGCGTGGCGCCGGACACAGCTTCCGCGTTCGAGAGAGTCACAGCGACTCCATGCTTCTCGCGCAGCTCGTCGGCGCGCTCGTCGCGACGCGTCGAGGCCGCGATCTCGGCGGGCGTCCGCCAGCCGGAGGAGAGGAGCCCAGAGAGGAGTGCCTCCCCGATCTGCCCGGTGCCGAGGATCGCGATCTTCCGCTCGTCAACCGCCATCGCGGAAGTGTAGGCGGGGCTAGAGCGTCGTCGGCGCGAGGCGCTCGGCGAGCGCGACGAGGACGCCGACGGCGATCTCCGGCGAGTGGTCGAGCAAGTGCCGGAAGGCCCGGTCAGTGATGACGAGCGCTCGCACCGCTGTGGTGGTCGTGATCGTCGCGTTCCTGGGCGTCTTCGCGATCAGCGCGATCTCGCCGAAGAAGTCACCGGGCCCGAGCTTGGCGACGTGCTTGCCGCCGCGCACCACGTCCGCGTTCCCCTCGATCAAGACGAAGAACTCGCGCCCCGCATCGCCCTCGGTGATCAAGGACTTCCCCGCTGGCAGGTCGATCTCGTCCGCGATCGAGGCGATCTCCGCGAGCTCGGCCTTCGACGCCGAGGCGAAGAGCGGCACGCGCTTGATCAGGTCGGTCTTCGTATTGTGTCCGAGCTGCATCCGGCTGATCCTAGTCCTCTCTCAAGCAGCGCGCGAGCGGACGAGCCTCGCGCGATCGGCGCTCGCGCCGGGGACCAGTCCGGCCCTCCAGCCTCTCATGAGGTAAACGCCCGCGAGCCCGGCCCATTCCTCATATGGAGTCAGCAGCTCGGCCGTCTCGGGTAGCTCGACCCAGCGGCCCCAGAGCGACGAGCAGAGCTTGACGAGGCCGAGGTCGCCAACGAGCCCGTGCCGGTAGCTGCCGAGCCCTTCGAGCGCGATCACGCCGAGCGACCACGGCCCGAGCCCGCGCTCGCGCAGGAACCGCGCCTCGACCGACTCGATCGGAAGCCCGCGCAGCGCCTCCAGGTCGATCGTGCGGCAAACGCGAACGAGCGCCGATGCCCGGTGCGTCGCGAGGCCGTGACGGCGCAGCTCCGCGGGGGAGAGCGCGCCGATCGCCTGCCGCGTCGGGGCCGGCTCGCCGATCGCCCGGATGATGGCGCGCTCGATCGCGCGCGCGCGCCTCGCCTCGATCAGCTGGCCGCAGATCGCCCGCAAAACCGCCTGCGCGACCGTCGGGGTGCGCAGCGGCCGCAGCCCGTGCAGATGCCGGACCGACGGGCCGAGCAGCGGATCGTCGCGGAAGCGGCTCGCGAACTCGGTCGTGTCGTCGTCGAGCGCGAGGCAGAAGCGGAGGAGTTCCAGGCCTTCCTCGTCGGGCGCGCGAAGGTGCACATGCCCGTCGGAGCGCTGCCAGGCCCGACCGCGCCCGCCGCCCGGCAGCGGCGTCTCGAACTCGCGGCCCCGGGCCACCAGATGCAGCCGGTACGGCCCACGCGGCTTCACGACGGCTTCCCTCACCGCCCCGCACCTTACTCTTGGCACCTGATGAAGCTCGCCGACGAGATCTCGCTGCGCTCACGCCGCCGGAAGTTCGACCTCTTCATGGAGGCGATGACGCCCACGGAGGAGACGACGGTGCTCGACATCGGCGTCGACGACTTCGGCTTCGGCGAGCTAGCGGGTTGTGGGACGCTGAACTACTTCGAGGAGCACTACCCGTGGCCGGAGCAGATCACCGCGCTCGGGCTGAGCGAGGGAGCGCGCTTCCGCGCCAGCTACCCGCTCACGCACTACATCCAGGGCGACGCGCTCGCACTGCCCTTCGAGGACGGCGCCTTCGACATCGTCTACTCGAATGCGGTGATCGAGCACGTCGGGGGCCGTGAGCAGCAGCGACGGTTCGTCGGCGAGGCGCTGCGGGTTGCGCGACGCGCGTTCATCACGACGCCCAATCGCTGGTTCCCGGTCGAGGTGCACACGAGGCTGCCGCTCGTCCACTGGCTCCCGGACGCGGGCTCCCACCGCGCCTACGACCTCGCGCGCAAACCGTGGGCGAAGGAGAACAACCTGCTCGGCCCGGGCGGGCTGCGCGATCTCTTTCCGCAGAAGACGCGGATCGTCAATCTCGGCCTGACCCTCGTGGCGATCGTTGACTGAGCGGCTGCCCACGTGGTCGCTGCTCGCGTTCATCGTTGCGCTTCCGTTCCACAACCTCGCGATGGCGCTGCTCTGGGACGCGGGGGTGCGCGACCTCGCGCTCGACGCGGTTTCGGCCTGGAAGGAGCTGCTGCTGGCGGCCGCGCTCGGCGTGATCGTGTGGCGTCGCCGTGGGATCCCGTTCAAGTCGACTCCGGCCGACTGGCTCGCCCTCGCGTACGCGGGCTTCGTGC
>JALYRA010000136.1 GCA_030855545.1 Actinomycetota bacterium
GATGAGATCCCGACGGCAGTCGACGGGTGCGGCGTGCTCACGTTCGCGCTCCCGCTCGAGCGGATGGCCTTGATGTTCTCGCGCCTCGAGCAGGTGGATGGTGGGGCCACGGTCTCGGCGGCGATGCGGGCGCATCCGGAGATCGTCCGCGGTCCGATGGCGGCCGACTCGATGCTGATGCTGGAACTCGAAGGGTGGACGGCGAAGGGCGGGGCCGAAGGTCTCCTGTGCGCGTCCGGCCCCGGAAACCTCGGCATCGCGCTGAAAGTGGAAGACGGATCGATGCGCGCGATGCGTCCCGCGCTCGCCGAGCTCCTGCGCCGTCTCGGTTTCGAGACGGGTGAGCTCGGAATCGAGCCGGTCGCGACCTCGCTCGGCGAGATCGTCGGCGAAGTTGTTGCCGCCCGGTAATCAAGTCGAAAAATTCCTGTGGGCGGTCCGGCCCGGTCCGTTGTAGGATCGAGGCTCGATGGTCAGAGCCGGGGCTTGCGTTCCGGCTTTTCGTTTGTCGCCCGGTCCTAACCCCTGTCCGCCGCGAGGAAAGCGAGGTCCATGCTCACCGTCGATATGGCTCTTCCCGAGGTCGAAGAGCTCCAGAAGCTCGTTCAGCACGGTCAGGAAAAGGGTTTCCTCACGTACGACGAGATCGTCGCCGGGCTCGAGGAAGTCGAGCTGACGAAAGAGCAGGTCGAGGACTTCTACACCTTCCTGATCGACCATTCGATCGAGCTCGTCGAGGGTGAGCAGTACAAGTCGCCGCCCCACGAGCAGCCGGCGCTCGCCGAGGACGAGAAGTCGGAGCCGAAGCTCGACCTCACCGTCGAGCCCTCGCTGGACTCGCTGCGGCTGTACCTGCGGGAGATCGGCAAGGTGCCGCTCCTCACCGCCGACCAGGAGATCTATCTCGCGAAGCGGATCGAGCGCGGCGATATGGCAGCGAAGACACAGATGACCGAGGCGAACCTGCGCCTCGTGGTCTCGATCGCCAAGGGCTACCTCGGCCGCGGCCTCTCGTTTCTCGACCTGATCCAGGAGGGGTCGCTCGGCCTGATCCGCGCGGTCGAGAAGTTCGATTACCGCAAGGGGTTCAAGTTCTCCACCTATGCGACCTGGTGGATCCGGCAAGCGGTCACGCGCGCGATCGCGGACAAGGCCCGCACGATCAGGATCCCCGTCCACATGGTCGAGAAGCTGAACAAGGTCGTGCACATCGAGCGCCAGCTCGTGCAGCGGCTCGGACGGGAGCCGCGGCCGGAGGAGATCGCGGAGGAGCTCGAAATCACGACCGACGAGGTCAGAGAGATCCTGCGCATGGCGCAGCTTCCCGTCTCGCTCGAGAAGCCGATCGGGGAGGAGGAGGACAGCTCGCTCGGCGACTTCGTCCCGGACGACTCGGCCGAGTCGCCCTTCGACACCGCGTCGTTGTCGCTACGGCGCGAGGACGTCGAGCAGGCGCTGATGGCGCTCCCCGAGCGCGAGCGCAAGGTGATCGAGCTGCGCTTCGGGCTCTCGGGCGCGCAGCCCTACACGCTCGAGGAGGTCGGCCGCGCGTTCGGCGTCACACGGGAGCGGATCCGGCAGATCGAGAACAACACGCTGAAGAAGCTCGAAGGCCTACCGGAAGCTCAGGCGCTCAAGAACTGCATGTAGCCAGCCCTTGTGCGTCGCCCGAGCGAAGCCGACACTTCAGCGAAGCGACATTTCAGGGATCTTTGCGCGCTGAGCGTCCGCTTCTGCGGACGCTCAGCTTGCGTTGCCGCGACTGAGTGGGGCGTCGTCGGCCCTGCTCTCCGGGACAAACAATTTGCAGTGAGGGCACTTGAAGCCGCGGTGGCGCTCCGGACCGCCTTCGATCAGCTCGGCCGCGAAGGGCTTGTGACAATGGGGGCAGCTCGACACCTGCGAGCTTTCCGAAGTCGGGTCGGCTGCCATGCCTGGAAGGTAGCGAACCGCGTCCCGGGATGCCGTCCGACAACGTTCGTACCCTCGCCTCGTGGAATACGACGCTCTCCGCCGCGGCATCGCGGAGCTGATCGGAACCTTCGCCCTGATCTTCATCGGCGTCGGGTCGATCATGTTCTCGCAGAGCTCCGGCCTCGTCGGAGTCGCGCTTGCGCACGGCTTAACGATCGCGATCATGGCCTCCGCGGTCGGTCACATCTCCGGGGCCCACTTCAATCCGGCCGTGACGTTCGCCTTCCTCGTCACCCGGCGGATCGTGCCGCGGCTCGCGGTCGTCTACTGGCTGGCGCAGCTCGCGGGCGCGGTGCTCGGCGCGCTGGCGCTGCGGGCGACGTTTCCGAGCGAGGCCAACCTCGACAACGGCGTCCCCGTGTTGAACCCCGCGGTCGGAACCGGGTCGGGGATCGTGCTCGAGGCGATCTTGACCTTCTTCCTCGTCTGGGTCATCTTCGCGACCGCCGTCGATCCGGGCGGCGCGTTCAAGTCGATCGCGGGGCTCGCGATCGGCCTGACGATCACGATCGACATCCTCGCCGGGGGCCCGCTCACGGGTGCCGCGATGAACCCCGCCCGCGCGCTCGGACCAGAGCTCGTCCAGAACGTCTGGGACGACTTCTGGGTCTACCTGGTCGGGCCTGCACTCGGCGCCGCGGTCGCCGCGCTCGCCTACGACTGGCTCTACCTGCGCGAGGACCGGCTGCCGGTCGTGGGTACGCCCGCATCGGGTATCGACGAGCCGCGACCCGGCGAGACCGCGCTCAGCTAGAGAGCAACCGGCCCGCGATGGCGCCGAACGCCGCGTGGTCTGCGAGTTGCGGAACGAGCGGCAGCGCCCGAATCCGCGGAAGGCGCCTGCCGACGACGCCGAGGTCGAGAGCTGCGATTGCGAGTCCGGCGAGCGCGCCGCTCCGGACGCCGCGGACGCGCGCACGCTCGAGCGCGAGCGTCCACCCGAGCGACAGCGCGAGGTGGACGGGGATCGCGGCGGCGACGAGACGGCGCCTGTTCGTCTCCCCGGGCAGCAGGATCGTGCCGGCTGCGTAGACGGCCTCGAAGGGGTCGCGGCCCGTCGCGAGAGCATGGGCAGTGGAGGGGATGCCGCTGAGCGCAGCGGCCCAGGCGGCGGCTCGAAGGGCGGCCATGCCGAAGGATAGGCTTGATCCGTGACGGTGCGAGCTCGCGCGAGGCAGCGTGAAAGCGGGGAAGAGCGGGTCACACCGCTCGAGCTCTTCTTTGACCTCATCTTCGTCTTCGCGATCACGCAGGTGACGGGTTTCGTCGTCGACGACCCGACGTGGGCGGGGCTCGCGAAGGGACTGCTCGTCCTCAGCGTGCTCTGGTGGGCCTGGGCGGCCTACGCCTGGCTGACGAACACGATCGACCCGGAGGAGGGAGAAGTCCGCATCGCCATGTTCGCGGCGATGGGGGCGATGCTGATGGCGTCGCTTGCGGTACCCGACGCTTTCGGCGATGACGCGTTCCTATTCGCGTGCGCCTACGGCGTCGTCCGCCTTGCTCATCTCGCCCTCTACGCAATCGCCGGTTGGGGCGACCGCGATCTGCTCGCTGCGATCGGGCGGCTCGGCGCCGGCACGATCGCGAGCGTCAGTCTCCTCTTCGTCGCCTCCGCGCTCGACGGCAGGGCGCAGGTGACGGTCTGGGCGGTGGCTGTCGTCCTCGATCTGCTCGGTGCCTACATCGGTGGCGGCCGCGGCTGGCGCCTCTCGGCGGGCCATTTCGCGGAGCGACACGCGCTGGTCATGATCATCGCGCTCGGAGAGTCCATCGTGGCGATCGGCCTCGGCGCGACGACCGATCTGAGCGTGGGGGTGATCGTGGCCGCCTTGCTCGGCCTCACGATCGCGTGTGCGCTCTGGTGGGCGTACTTCGATGTGGTCGCGATCGTCGCGGAGCGCAAGCTGAGCGAGGCGACGGGCAGAGCGCAGCTGACGATGGCGCGGGACTCCTACAGCTACCTGCACCTGCCGATGGTCGCGGGGATCGTCCTCTTCGCGGTCGGGGTCAAGAAGACGCTGGGGGACGTGGGCGAGCCGCTGAAGCTCGTCCCTGCGGCCACGCTCTGCGGCGGCGTCGCGCTCTATCTCGTCGCGCACGTTCTCTTCCGGCTCCGGAACGTCCGCACGCTGAACAAGCAGCGGCTCGTCGTCAGCGCTCTGCTGCTCGCCTTCCTGCCGCTCGCCGTCGAGCTTCCCGCGCTCGCGAGCCTCGGGGCCGTTGCGGCCCTGTGCATCGGCCTGATCGCGTACGAGGCGATCCACTTTGCCGAGGCGCGTGACCTCGTCCGGCACGCGCCTCGGGCAGAGGCCGCTTCCTGAAGCGATGACGACCGTCGAGCGCGATGAGATTTCTCCGTCACGACCGTCTGAACGTGTATGAGTGTCAGTGACCCCAAGGAGGCCGTCTGATCATGCTCGAACGTCTCGCTCATCTCATCCTTCGCCGCAAGTGGACAGTGCTGTCGATCTGGCTCGTGCTGACCGCGTTCGGGATGTTCTCGGCCGCCAAGGTCTCGGAACGCTGGCTCGAGCAGTTCTCCGTCCCGGGGGCTCCGGCCTTCGAGGCGAACCAGCGGACGCTCGAAGCGTTCGGAAACGGTGACCAGCCTCCGCACGTCGTCGTCTTCCAGGCGGACGGGGACGTGACCGAGGTCGAGGGCCTCGAGGCGACGCTCGCATCGCTGACGAAGCAGTTCGACACCTTCCGTGTCGCCTCGACGTTCACGACCGGCAGCGACGCGTACGTCTCGGAGGACCGGACGGCGACGTTCGCGACCTTCTACCCGCCGGGGCGCGCGAGCTTCACGGTCGAAAACCGGCTCGAGGAGTTGCGCGAGGCGGCGAAGGAAGCCGCGCCGCCGGGCGTGACGGCGAGCGTCACGGGCGTAGAGGCCTTGTACGCCTCGACGGGCGAGACCCAGCAAGGCCCGAGCGTCCTGATCGAGGCGCTGATCGGCGGCACGGGCGCGCTCATCATCCTGCTCTTCGTCTTCGGCACCCTGCCCGCGGTCGCGATGCCGCTGCTGATGGCGTTCGCGGCGATCATGAACACCTTCACCCTCGTCTGGATCCTCACCTATCTGACCGACGTCTCCATCATCGTGCAGTTCCTCGTCGCGCTCGTGGGGCTCGGGGTTGCGATCGACTATGCGCTGCTGATGATCTTTCGCTACAGGGAGGAGCTCCGGCACGGGCGCGACGCGGAGACTGCTTTCGTCGAGATGATGACCCATGCCGGCCGCTCGGTGATCGTCTCCGGGTCGACGGTCGCGATCGGCCTGCTCTCGATGGTGATCATCCCGGTGCCGGTGATCCGCTCGATCGGAATCGGCGGGATGCTGATTCCCGCGGTCTCGGTGCTCGCCTCGATCACGCTGCTGCCCGCGATGCTGGCGGTGCTCGGGACCCGGATCAACCGCGTGCGGCTGATGCCGAAGCGGATCGTCGAGGGCAGCGACGCCGAGACCGGCTTCTGGTGGCGCTGGTCACGCCTTGTCATGCGGCGGCCGGTCCTCATCGGCGCCCTCGGAACTGCGATCGTCGCCCTGCTGCTGATTCCCGGAGTGCAGCTCAACCCGGCCGACCCGCAGGCGCGCGCGCTCGCGGGTCCGTCCACCGAGGACGCGGTGGTCGGTCTCGACGCGCTCGAGAGAACCGGGATCACTCCCGGCGCGGTCAAGCCGTTCGTCGTCGTCGTCGAGGGAGACGCCTCGCAAGGCGACGTGGAGCAGGTGGCGGCGGCGGTCGCGGGTGCCGATGGCGTCTCCGGGGCCTCGGCGCCGCCTGACTGGCGTCGCGAGGGAATCGCGCTCGTCGAAGCCTTTCCGTCGGTCGATGGCTCCGACCGTGACGTCCGCGGCACGATCGCGAACCTCAAGGACGAGGTCCTGCCCGGTGTCGAATCGACGCTCGGGAACGGAGCACAGGTGACGCTCGCGGGCGTTCCCTCCGCCGAGCGAGACTTCGTCAACGCGGTCTACAGCAAGTTCCCGTATGTGCTGACGTTCGTGATCCTCCTGACGTTCATCCTGCTGACCCGGGCGTTCAGGTCGGTCTTCCTCGCCTTGAAGGCCGTGATCCTGAACCTCGTCTCGCTCGGCGCGGCGTTCGGGATCATCGTCCTCATCTTCCAGAAGGGCTACGGCGCGGAGGAGATCTGGAACGTGTCCGCGACCGACTCGATCACGTCGTGGATCCCGTTGATGATCTTCGCGTTCCTTTACGGGCTCTCGATGGATTACGAGGTCTTCATGGTCTCGCGGATCCGGGAGGCGTACGACGAGACGGGGAACACGGAACAGGCGGTCGCCCTCGGGCTCGCCCGGACGGGCAAGCTCGTGACGAGCGCCGCGGCAGTGCTGATGTTCGCGTTCTTCGTCCTCTCGACCGGGCCCGGACCGGACATCAAGCAGTTCGGGATCGGGCTCGCAGCGGGAGTCCTCTTCGATGCGACGATCATCCGCGCGATGCTCGTGCCGGCGATCATCCGGCTCGCGGGTGACTGGAACTGGTGGCTGCCCGACTGGATGGCGCGAGCGCTCTTCATCAAGCCGCGCGAGGAGGTGCAGCCGGTCTACGAGTCGTAGGGCCAGTACGACTTCGAGGTCACTCGCCGACGGAGAGCGCCGCGAGACGATCGGTTCCGGATCAGGATCTCGAGCGCGAGCACCGGTCTCTACGACACCGGCTCACGTCTGCTCGCCGGCGGCTCGATCGCCGTCCGCGGCCGCTAGGCCGGCAAGCCCTCTTCCGGACTCGAGCCGGAGACCCCCTCCTTCCCATTCAGGTTCCGGGGAGGGAGGCGCGGGCAAAGGCGGGTCATCGCGACCACGAATGCCGACGCCGGCGGTGGCGGTGCCCACCTCCCGCAGGAGCTGGGCACCGCGCTCCTGGCTAGATGCAGTAGATGTCGAAGTCGGACCTCAAGACCGTCACCTCTCCTTGCGCATTGACCGTGATGTGGAAGGAGCCTCTGGCGTGCAGGTTCGGTGTGCCGTCGTTGCTGATCAGCCGAAACGAGAACGGTGAGGTGACCGCCACCGGGGTGTCTCCGGGACCGAAGTACTGGATCAGGAGATCGGTGAAGTTCGCGACGTAGCGGGTACCGCTCGAGCTGGTGCCCTTCGCGATCCCGTTGAAGATGCCGTTCCCGTGGAAGCCACCGTTGGCGTCGGCAACGAAGACGACGTGGTGTCTGAGCACGCCCGAGACGTCGACCGTCTCGCCGGTGCACGTGAGATTCGTCTCCGAGAACGGCATCGTCCAGAAGTTCTTGTACTCGGGGCCGGCCGCGCCCGCCGACGCGGTCATCATCGTCAGTAGGAGAGCTGCGCCGAGGCAGGCGAGCGTGCCCCGGCCCGTCCGCGAGCGGCTGCGACGGGCGAGAGCGACGAGGCCGGCGAGGAGGAGCACGGCTCCGAACACGGAGGCGCCGCCGACGAGCGCGTCGTGCCAGTCGAAGCCGCCGGGCAGGGGCTGCTGGGGAAGCGGCTGCACCCGCAGGGGCTCTTTTGCGCCGCCGTAGGCGGTCACGACGAGCATCGTCGCTACCGAAGAAATTACCGCGATCCGTCTCATTTTGACTCCTTCGTCGGGCCGCCCGTTGCGGCCGTTCGGGAACCAGGGTGAGAGTCGACGCCTTCCCCAAAGCTTCGTGGGCTGCCGAGACGGTTTCACGGTGGTTTCGCGGGGTCCGAGGACGGTGCTAGGTTCGAGCCCCGAAGACACTGGGAGGACAGTGGAGTTCCGCATTCTGGGGCCGCTCGAGGTCGAGGAGAACGGCAAACAGCTCGCACCGAGCGGACAGAAGGCGCGCGCCCTGCTGGCCCTGTTGCTTCTCCGCGCGAACGAGCCGGTGACGTCCGACCGCCTGGTCGAGGAGATCTGGGGTGACGATCTGCCCGCGAACAGCGCCAAGACGCTTCAGATCCAGATCTCACGGCTGCGCAAGAGTCTCGGCGCCGACCGGCTCGAGACGGTCGGCGGCGGCTACGCGCTGGTCGTCGCCGAGGGCGAGCTCGATCGCGACCGCGCCGTGTCGCTCGTCGAGCGAGGCGACCGGAGCCTCGCCCAGGGTGAGGCGGACGCCGCCGGCAGATGCTTTCGAGAGGCACTGTCGCTCTTCAACGGCAGGCCGCTGGGAGAGTTCGCATACGAGCGTTTCGCCCAGGCCGAGCTGGCGCGCCTCGAGGAGCTCGAGGTCCAGGCACGGGAGGGGCTGATCGAAGCCGAGCTCGCGCTCGGGCGCGGCCCGCAGGTGACCGGCGACCTGGAGGCGCTCGTCGCCGCACATCCCTTGCGTGAGCGCCTGCACGGGCAACGAATGCTCGCGCTCTACCAGGCAGGCCGCCAGGCGGAGGCGCTCGACGCCTACCAGGAGGCGCGGCGCCGCTTCGTCGACGAGCTCGGGCTCGAGCCCGGGCGGGCGCTGCAGGAGCTCGAACAGCGCATCC
>JALYRA010000159.1 GCA_030855545.1 Actinomycetota bacterium
GGGATCCTCGTGCGTCTCGCCGACGTCGAGCCGTCGACGGCGGCGTTCTTCCGTTGCCTCTATGCGCTGCCGTTCCTGGCTCCGCTCGCGTGGTGGGAGCGGTCGCGGTTCGGTGCGCGGCCGTTCGAGCAGCGCCGGCTCGCGTGGATCGCGGGGCTCTTCTTCGCCGCCGACCTCATCTTCTGGCACCACGCGATCGCCGCAGTCGGCGCAGGTCTCGGAACCGTGCTCGCGAACACCCAGCTGATCCTCGTCGGAATCGCGGCCTGGGTGATCTTCGGCGAGCGGCCGGGAAACCGGACCCTCGGCGCCGTCCCGATCGTGCTGACCGGAATCGTGCTCATCTCCGGCGCCGTCGGCGCGGAGGCCTACGGGGAGGATCCGGCGCTCGGCGTCCTGTTCGGCGTTCTGACCGCTGTCTCGTACTCCGCGTTTCTGCTCGTGCTCCGGGCAGGGAACCGCGACCTGCGCCGGCCGGCCGGGCCGCTCTTCGACGCGACGCTCTCGTCGGCGGTCGGTTGCGCGGTCGCAGGTGTCGCTCTGGGGGAGATCGACCTGGCACCGTCCTGGCCTGCGCACGGCTGGCTCGTGCTGCTCGCGGTGTCTGCTCAGGTCGTCGGTTGGCTCGTGATCTCGGTGTCGCTCGCGCGGCTGCCGGCGGCGCGCACGTCACTGCTGCTGACGGTTCAACCCGCTGCTGCGGTGATCTTCGCGATGCTCCTCCTCGACGAGGACCCCTCGTCGGTGCAGCTCGCCGGGATCGTCGTCGTCCTCGCCGGAATCGTCTATGCGACGGGGAGCAGGAGCCCAGCCGAAATTCCTGCCCCAACTTGACATAACGTTGATTCTCGTGCGTCGGCTTGCGCGCGCGGCCACGTCGAACATACTGCGTGTCGTGTCAGTGAGTCTCGATCTGTCCCTGGAGAAGATGGCGGCGGAAACGTCGCTATCGAGGTTGCTGTCCGTCTCCTGCGCCGAGCTGTCGGAGTTGGCCGACGCGGATCGTGTGTCGATCTCCCGGACGATTGGCGATCTCCTGGTCGAACTGAGCCATTTCGACCGCAACGGCGCAGACCCACCGCTCGAGCTCTTCCTCGTCGCCGACTACCCGCTCACGCAGGAAGTGATCGAGACGAGAGAGCCACGAACCGTCGTCCTCGGTACGGCGGACGCCGACCCGGCCGAAGCGGCCCTGCTGGAACGGCTCGGGTTCTCGTCGCTGCTGATGCTGCCGCTTCGCTCACGCGGGCAGATTTGGGGGCTCGTCGAGATCTGGGGCAACGGCCGCGCCTTCGGAGACGACGAGGTTGGAGGCGCCTCGGTCCTCGTCGAGCGCGCCGGCGAGCTGCTGGCGCTGCTCGAGACGCGCGCTTGAAAGACCCGGTTGTGGTTTGGCGCTTCGAACCTCTCGGGTAGGTAGCCGGTGCGCCTATGACGACGGTCGACATCGATCATCTGCTCGGCAACGAGGAGCTGCACCAGCTCCTCGAGAGCGCCGAGCAGGCAGGCTCGCTGAAGGTGACGGAGATCGCCGAGATCGTCGAGACTCACGAGCTCGATGCACTCGAGCTCGACGCGCTCTACCGCGAGCTCGACCGGCGCGGGATCGAGCTCGTCGACGAGGCGCCCGCCGAAGAGCCGGCGCCGGCGCCCGCCCCCGCACCCGCACCCGCCCAAGAAACGACGACAGACGCGCTGCAGCTCTTCCTCCGCGAGGCCGGCCGGCACACGCTTTTGACGGCCGCTCAGGAAGTGACGCTCGCCAAGAAGATCGAGGCCGGCGATCCGCGCGCGAAGCAGCTGATGATTCAGTCCAACCTGCGGCTCGTGGTCTCGATCGCGAAGAATTACCGCAACCAGGGTCTCCCGTTCCTCGACCTGATCCAGGAGGGAACACTCGGCCTGATTCGCGCGGTCGAGAAGTTCGACTGGCGCCGCGGCTTCAAGTTTTCGACCTACGCGACCTGGTGGATCCGCCAGGCGGTCGCGCGAGCGCTCGCGGACAAGGCCCGCACGATTCGGATGCCGGTGCACATCGTCGAGCGGCTCCAGAAGATGAATCGGGCCGAACGGACGCTCTGGACGCAGCTCGGTCGCGAGCCCACGCTCGAGGAGATCGCCGAGGAGGCCTCTCTCCCGCTCCAGCAGGCGATCGAGGTGCGGGCAGCCGCACGAGCCTCGACGAGCCTCGACCAGCCGGTCGGGGAGGCCGACGACGCGGTGTTCGGCGACTTCGTCGCGGGCGACGGTCTGCTGCCCGAGGAGCAGGTCGAGATCTCGCTGCGCAGCCAGGCGCTGCAGGAGGCTCTCGGTGCCCTCTCCGAGCGTGAGCGGCAGGTCGTGGCACTCCGCTACGGGCTCACCGACGCGGAGCCGAAGACGCTCGAGGAGATCGGCCGCAGGCTTGGCCTCACGCGCGAGCGCGTGCGCCAGATCGAGCTCGACTCCCTAAAACGACTCGCCTCGTTACGCGAGCTCGAGTCAATCGGCGCGACGCTCTAACTGCGCAAGTAGAACTCGAGCCCGGGCGCGACCATCCGTAGCTCACGGAGTGCGCGGGACTCGAGTTGGCGAACGCGCTCGCGGGTGATGCCGAGGCCGGCTCCGACCTCTTCGAGCGTCTGGGGAATCACACCGTCGAGCCCGAAGCGATGAGCCAGCACGTGGCGCATCCGGGGGTTGAGGCGTTCGAGCGCTGCGGCGAGCTCGCTGGCGCGAAGCCGGTCGGATGTCTCCGCGTCGGGACCGGCGGTCTTCGTGTCCTCGACCATGTCGCCGTACATGCTTTCGCCGTCGCCGACTGGTGTCTCGAGGCTGACGGAGTCCTGAACGAGCTCGAGCAACTCCCGCACGCGTACGGGCGTGAAGCCCGACTCGACTGCGATCTCGTCCATGTTCGGGTCGCGATTCAGCTTCTGCGCGAGGACGCGGCGCGCGCGTGTGACGCGGCGCACCTGCTCGGCGACGTGCACGGGCAGGCGAATCGTCCGGCCCTGCTCGGAGAGCGCGCGGGTCACGGCCTGCCG
This sequence comes from Actinomycetota bacterium, assembly GCA_030855545.1. Classification (GTDB taxonomy): domain Bacteria; phylum Actinomycetota; class Thermoleophilia; order Gaiellales; family Gaiellaceae; genus Gaiellasilicea. The sequence goes on from JALYRA010000159.1 coordinate 3,027, forward strand.
GATCCACCAGGTCGCGTAGGTCGAGAGCTTGAAGCCCATCCTGTAGTCGAATTTCTCGACGGCGCGGATCAGGCCGAGGTTACCCTCCTGGATCAGGTCGAGGAGCGGCACGCCGGCTTTCGTGTAGTTGCGTGTGATCGACATCACAAGCCGCAGGTTCGATTCGATCAGCTTGCGCTTCGCCGCCTCGTCGCCCTCGTCCTTGCGGCGCGCGAGCTCGCGCTCCTCGGTGACGGTGAGAAGCCTGCCGTCCCCGATCGCGCGCACATAGAGCTTGAGCGGATCCTGTGTCACCTCTACGGCGACGGGCGCCTCGTCGGAGTCGTCCTCCGCTTCCGCCTCGGGCTCGTCGAGCGGCTCGAGGCCGGGCAGGAGCTCGAGGCGCGGCTCGGCCGGCTCCGGTGCTTCCGCGGACTGGTAGACGGGCTCGGCGGCGTTCGACTCCATCTGCACCCGTATCGGCCTTCGGGCCGTGCGGCTTGAGGATATTGCGACGTGCCGTCGAAGGAAATCCCTAACTTCCTCTGAACACCTGCCGTCTACTCTTCTCAAGTCCGAAACAGTTCCAGCCGATCAGAGACCTAGGATGACCTAGAAATGTGCGGTATTGCGGGATATAGCCTCAGCCCTGCCTCGAGCGTCAAGCGGACGCTCGCGGCGCAGGCGCTCCTGGCCGGAATCGCAGAGCGAGGCGCCGACGCCGTCGGATACGCCCACCGCGGCTCGGGCTCGTCGGTAACGGTGCACAAGCGCCGGTCGGGCGCAAGCGAGCTCCTCGACGAGGTCCATGTCCCCTCCGCGTCGACGCAGGTGCTCGTGCACGTGCGCGACTACACCAAGGGTCATCCCACGATCGAGGCGAACAACCATCCGATCCGGCACGGCTCGGTGGTCGGAATCCACAACGGGATCATCGTCAACGACGAGGAGATCTTCGCGCGGTATGGCTTCGAACGCGCGCATCCCGAGATGACCGTCGACTCGGAGGCGATCTTCGCTCTGGCCGAGCACGCCGAGAGCAGCCACGAGTCGCTCGAGGAGCTCCACGGGGCGATGGCGACCGCCTGGCTCGACGAGCGCGTCTCCTCCACCCTCTTCCTCGCCCGCGCGGTCGGTCGTCCGCTCTGGATCGGCACCGGCGGCAAGGAGCTCTTCTTCGCCTCCACGCGCCACGCCCTCGAGGTACTCGAGCGGACGCTGCGCCTGTCGCTGCGCAAGCGGGAGGTCGACGAGGGCACGTTGCTGCACGTCGAGGACGGCAAGATCGCCGGCAGCGAGCGCTTTCGACCCGACCGCTCGTACGTCGAGGAGACGATCCTTCCTTCGGTGCGCGCCCCGCACGAGGGCGCATCATGTCTCCGGCGCCTCGCCGCAATCGCGCTAGCTGCCTAGAGAACCGTCCACGGCAACATCGACGCCCTCGTCGCGAAGTCGCTCGCGCACGAGAAACTGGAACGCAGCCCAGGCGGGCTGCACGTCGATCATCCGGTAGACCTGCCACTCGGTCAGCAGCGAGTCGTCCGCGCGCCGAGCCTCCGCCCAGTCGGCCATCTTCGGCAGGCGGCCGAGCCGCCGCGCGAGCTCTCCACCCTGCTCGACGGCCCGTTCGAGCCGCTCCTCCCCCACCGGCACGTCGAAGCCCGCCTCCCGGAGCGCCTGCGCGAGCGAGCCGAAGGTGTGCCAGAGAAGCGATTTCGACGGTACCGCGCCCTTGCGCGCGTCGATGTCCCGTGCCGTCGGCGTTCGGCCGAGCTCCTGGCCCAGATCCCTCAGGCGGCCGAGCAGCTCCTCGCGCGTGGCGAAGCGGCGTGGGACGAGCCCCGCCTGGCGCTTGGCGGCGTTCCAGCTGCCGAAGTGCTCGATCACCGTTTGCGGGTGCACCGTCGTCTTGGCGTCGGCGGCGAACTCGCGCATCGTCGGCGAGCGGCCGAGCCGTTCGGCGCTCTCTGTCAGCTGCACGATGATCTCCTCGTCGCTGTAGCGCTTGCGGATGCCCGCCTGAAACGCTGCCAGGGCCTCCGGATCGATGCCTGCCACCGCCGGGTGGCGGCGAGACCGTCCCATGCAAGAAGTGTAGAGCATGCGCAGCGATTTGCAAGTGGGCCAGAATAGCCATGCCCAGGGACAGTCCCCAGACACGTCCGAAGAGGACGCGGCCTAAACAGCCAGCAGCTTGGGGCGGAGCGTACTGTCGTCGGCGAGCACGTCGAGCGGCAGAATCCGCTCGAGCGCGGCGACGCAGCGCGGGCAGAACTGCGAGCCGGCGGCGTCGCGAAGCTCGATGAGCGCCTCGTCCAATGGCCTGGCGGCGCGATAGATGCGGGTCGTCAGCATCGAGTCGAGCGCGTCAGCGACGTGGATGATGCGGGCGCCGAGCGGAATCTCCTCGCCCCCGATCTGGTCGGGATAGCCCTTGCCGTCGAAGCGCTCGTGGTGGTGGCGGATCGCCGGGACGGCGTCGCCGAGGAAGCCGAGCCTGTCGATGATGCGGGCGCCCTCGTCGGCGTGCCGCTGCATCAGAGCCCACTCCTCGGGGGTCAGGCTGGCCGGCTTGAGGAGGATCGAGTCGGGAATTGCAAGCTTGCCGATGTCGTGGAAGAGCGCCGCGTGGCCGAGCAGGTCGAGTTCGACCTGCGAGAGCCCGAGCTCGCGGCCGATTGCAAGCGCGAGCTGCTGCACCCGCCGCGAGTGGCCGGCCGTGTAGGCGTCGCGCGCATCGACCGTGGCCGAGAGGCTCTCCATCGCTGCGGTCGAGCGCTCCTTCAGGAGTCGGTTCGCCTGCTCGAGCGACACGTTCTGGGTGTGGATCGTCTCAGCAGCCTGACGGAGCTTCTGGGCGCTCCTGCGCGTGTGCGAGAGGTAGGCCTCCTGCGTCTTGCGCATCAGCAGGAGCGGCACCGCGAAGACGGCAAGCGCGTACAGGCCGGCCGCGTGGTACCCGATCGCGATCACGCCGCCGATGAAGCCGTAGACGACGTAGTGCGGCGCCAGCCAGAGGAAGCGCTCGCGCCAGACCCGCCAGACGCGTTCGCCGCCCTCCGCGGCAAGCGCGAGCGAGATCAGGCCTGTGTTGACCGCGAAGTACGTCGCGCCTGCCGCGAGGCCGACGGTGGCCGTGACCAACTCGCCCACTCCCCCGTCGAAGCCGAGCGAGAAGACGGCGGCTGCAGCAAGGGACGACAGCGCGAGCGCACCGACGTTGAAGAGCACCTGGTGGATCTGCCCGCGTTTTGCGCTCCACTGGACGATGGCTGTCGTAAAGGCGAGTGCGAGCGCCGCACGCGGACCGAACAGCGCCGCTCCGCCGAGCGCTCCGACCGCGCTGACGGAGATGGACCCGTCATCGAACTCGATCGCGAGCGCCTCGCCGATGCCGACGAGCGCGATCACGGCGAGAAGGCCGATGACGTCCGTCGACGATCCAAAGAAGATGCCGAACGCGCCCGCGGCGACGCCCGTCAGCGTGACGAGACCGACGAGCAGTCCGAGCTGCGTCGAAAGCTGGAGGAAGCGCGGACCGCCGGTTGTGTGCGCTGTGTGGCGGCGTTCCGCTTCCGGCAGCGCCTCGGGGACGCGCGCGAGCGGCTCGCGATGGTCGCCCTCCTCCGGCACGGCGACAAGACGGGCACTGCGATCGGCCGGCACCGAGAGCGGCTCGGAGCTGGCGCCAAGGACGCGGTTGCGGCCCTGGAGCTTCGCGCGATACACGGCGAGGTCGGCCTGGTGGATGAGTCCGTTCGGATCCTGCGCGTCCTTCGGGTAGCCGGCGACGCCGATCGAGACAGTGGCGCGGATCGGCTCGCTCGACGTCTCGACGTCATAGAGGCGGTCGGCGACGGCACGGCGGATGCGCTCGGCGATCTCGAGCGCTTGCTCCGGCGGGGTCTCCGGCAGGAGGATCGAGAACTCCTCGCCGCCGAAGCGAGCGGGAACGTCGTAGTGGCGCAGCTCGGCCCGGAAGACCTCGGCGATGCCCTTGAGCACGGCGTCGCCGGCGAGATGGCCGTAGGTGTTGTTGATCTCGCGGAGCAGGTCGAGGTCGGCCATGATCAGCGACATCGGCCGCTCGAAGCGCTGTGCGCGGCCGAGCTCCTCTGTGAGCGCCGACGCGAAGTAGCGCGCGTTGAACAGCCCGGTCTTGGGGTCGACGCGCGCCTCAGCCTGAAGCTGCGGCACCGAGAGGGCCCGGTGGATCAGCAGCAGCGGTGCAATTGCGAAGGGGACGAGCCATGCGTTGCCGGTCCAGAACGCGGCAAGGACGACTCCCAGCGCTGCGAAGACGAACTCGGTCGAGAGGGTCTGGTACGAGAAGAGCTGGCGCATCGGGTGGCCATTGACCCAGCGGATCATGGGCGCGATCAGCGACGAGTTGAGCGCGACGAGCGCGACCGACGCCGCGGTGCCGGCGAGCGCGAAGCGGACCTCGCCGCTCGGGATCAGACCCTCGGCGCCGCTGACCAGGTGAGCCGCTCCCCACGCCGCCATCGTCGCGATCGTGAAGACGAGGATGTTGAACGACTGGATGTACCAGGCGCGCCGGCTGCGCAGCCACTCCGGCACGTGCTGGATCAGCGGCAGCACGGCGAGCAGGGCCGGCGGCAGCAGCAGCACTGCCGCGATCAGGAAGACGCCCGTCGTGTGGTACGCCTTGTTGCCCGGCGTCCGCACGACGAAGAACTGCGCCAGCGCGACGCTGGTCGCGAGGATGACGAACTCGACCCAGTGACCGGTCGACTGGTCGAGCTGTGCCAGGAACGGAGCCGTGACGGCGACGGCGCCCGCCGCGACGAGGAAGAAGTAGGCCAGCGCCTTGGGCGGCAGATTGCTGCGCGGATCGGTGCCCGAGCTCTCGCGCTCGATCGCATCTTCGAGTGGGATCGCGCTCATCGTCCGCTGCTGCCGTTCATGCCGCTATCTCCTTGAGCCGCCGCAAATCGGCTACGCAGTCGAGAGACACTGCGGCCGAGTCGTAAGGTATTGCGCCCTTCCGGGGCAGGCATCCCCCGGTCGGGGTACCCCGTTGCGAGTTCACCCGAAAGGGTGAGAGCGGGGCCGGCGACTGGCCGACCCCGCTCTCGGAGGTGTTAGGGGAGCGGAACCGCGAGGTCCGGATCCGCCGCCGCAGCGAGCGCCTCTGCCGGAGTCAGCTCGAAGCCGTCTCCGTCCAGGAACTCACCATCGGCCGCGTCCTCCCAGGACACGTCGCTCCAGGAGACATCGCTCCAGGAGACGTCCGTCCAGGAGACGTCGCTCCAGGAGACGGCATCCCAGGAGACATCGCTCCAGGAGACATCGCTCCAGGAGACGGC
>JALYRA010000207.1 GCA_030855545.1 Actinomycetota bacterium
ACCTGCCCCGCCTGCGCAAACGCGAGCGTCACCATCGCGAACGCGATCCCGCCGACGCGCAGGCTGACGGCGCCGAGGACGAGCGGGACGACAATCCCGGCCAGGGCGACGACGAGGAGCGCGGGAAGGAGCCCCCACTCCCACTTCGTCAGCGCGATCGTCGTCAGGTAGACGCCGAGCGCGAAGTAGAGGGCGTGGCCGAACGAGAGCAAGCCGGTGAAGCCGAAGAGCAGGTCGTAAGTGAGCGCGACGCCGGCGAAGACGAGGCAGAGCGCGAGCAGGCCAAGCGTGCCGGGGCTGTCGAGCGGCCCGCCGAAGAGCACCGGGATGTCGAGCGAGAGCAGCGGCACGACGGCCAACACGGCCAGCAGCAGCACGGGAACGACGAGCGGCCGAACGCGGCTCAATGCGCCACCTTCGGGGCGAGCCCCTCCGGCTTCAGCAGCAGCACGATCGCGAGCAGCAACACGACCGCGAGGTCGCCGAGCCCGCTCGAGTAGTAGTTCGTGTACTGCTGGATCAGGCCGACCGCCACGGCCGCGACTGCGGTGCCGCCAATCGAGCCGAAGCCGCCGATGACGACGACGATGAACGCGAAGATGAGCAGGGAAGTGCCGCGGCTCGGATCGACGACGCCGAAGTAGACGCCGGAGAGGACGCCCGCGAGCGCGGCCAGCGCGCCGCCGATCGCGAAGACGAGCGTGAACGCCCGGCGCACGTCGATCCCGAGCGCCGTCACCATCGCCCTGTTCTCGACGCCGGCGCGGATGATCAGCCCGTAGCGCGTGTACCGAAGGAACGCCGTCAGCCCTACCAGCACGAGTGCCGCGCACGCGATCTCGACGAAGCGGTCGTTCGGGATCGAGGCGCCCAGAATCGACGTCGTATCGATCATCCAACTCGGGACGGGGAAGACGCGCGCGTCGAAACCCCAGATCGCCTCGACGAGCGCGACCAAGGCGAGCGCGAGCCCGACCGTGACGAGCACCTGCTCGACCGGGCGGAGGTAGAGCGGGCGGATCAGGACGAGCTCGATCAGGGCGGCGAGCACGGCTCCGACGACGAGCCCGAAAAGCGCTCCGGCGAGCAGTTTGACGCCGACCGATCCGCCGACATGCGTCGACATCCACCACGTCGAGTAGGCGCCGACCGTGAGCAGCGCGCCGTGGGCGAAGTTGAGCACGCCCATCAGTCCATAGATCAGCGAGAGGCCGGACGCGATCAGGAAGTACATCGCTCCCAGCCCGAGGCCCGTGATCGTCAGGAGGACGAACGTGCTCAATGCGAGCCTCCATGGACGCCGAGGAGCGCGCGCACCTTCTCGGGGTCGCCGAGCAGCTCGGCGGCGGAGCCGGTGTGGACGACGCGGCCGACGTCGAGCACGACGACCTGCTGCGCGACGCGCGCGACGACGGCGAGGTTCTGCTCGACGAGGAGCACGGTCGCGAGCTCCGCGGCGCGCTCGAGCGCGGCGGCGACCTCGGTGACGAGGAGCGGTGCGAGACCTTTGGTCGGCTCGTCGACGAGCAGCACCGGGTTCTCGTTCAGGAGTGCCCGCGCGATCGCGACCATCTGCTGCTGGCCGCCGGAAAGCGTGCCGGCCTTCTGGCCGCCGCGCGTCTTCAGCTCCGGAAAAAGCTCGTAGACGAGCTCATACCGCGGCTGGCCGTTCCGTTCGGAGATGCGGAGGTTCTCGTCCACGGTCAGCCCGGCGAAGACGTCGCGATCCTCAGGGACGTAGCCGATCCCGCGGCGGACGATCTCGTGCGTCCGCAGACGCGTCAACTCCTCACCCGCGAGCGTGACCGCCCCGCGGCGCGGGACGAGCCCCATCATCGCGCGCAGCGTCGTCGTCTTCCCGACCCCGTTCCGCCCGAGAAGCGCAGTGACGCCGCCCTCGGGCACCTCGAAGGAGACGCCCTGGAGCACGTGCGACTCGCCCAGGTGGACGTGCAGGTCCTCGACCTTGATCAGCGCCACTAGAGCGGCTCGCCGAGGTAAGCGGTCTGAACGGTCTCGTTCGCCATCACCGCGGCCGGCTCGTCGAAGGCGAGCAGCGCGCCGTGATGCATGACCGCGATCTTCTCGGCGAGCCCGATCACGACCTCCATCCGGTGCTCGACCATCAGCACCGTCTTGCCCTCCTCCGTATGCACCGACCGGATCAGCTCGACGAGCTCGTCGACGTCCTCGGCCGAGACGCCGGCCATCGGCTCGTCGAGCAGGATCACATCGGGCTTCCCGGCGAGCAGCATCGCGAGCTCGAGCTTCCGCTTGTCGCCGTGCGAGAGCAGGCCGGCGAGCCAGAGCGTCCGCGCCGCGAGCCCGACCCGAACGAGCGCAGCATCGGCACGGTCGAGCGCCTCCCGCACCGAAGCGGCCCGGCGCCAGATCCGCAGCGAGCCGCCGATCTCGGCCTCGGCCGCGAGCCGCACGTTCTCGTGCACCGTTAGGAGTGGAAAGACGCTCGAGACCTGGAACGTGCGGCCCAGGCCACCACGCGTACGGCGGTACGGCGGTTCGGCTGTGACGTCCCGGCCGTGCAGCTCGACGCTCCCAGCTGTCGGGCGAAGCAAGCCCGAGAGCAGGTTGAAGAGCGTCGTCTTGCCGGCGCCGTTCGGCCCGATGATCCCGACGAACTCGCCCGCGGAGACGTCGAGCGAGACATCGGCGACGATGCGCGCGCCGCCGATGTCGAGCCCGAGGTTCCGCGTGACGAGGATCGGGGTGGGAGAGGAAGTACCCACGATCCGGAGATCAGAGAGTTACCGCTAGCGCTTCTCCGGCGGGGCGACGAACTGCCCCTTGATCTGTGCGAGCACCTTCGGCTGGAGCTTGCCGTTCGCGCCCTTCACGAGCTTCACCTGGAACATCGGCTGGATCATCGCGTGGTCGGACTGACGGATCGACTGCTGCCCCTTCGGGCCGACGAAGTTCCAGCCCTCGAGCGCGGAGATCATCCGGTCGACGTCTTCGCCCTTCGCGCCCGTGAGCGCCTGGACGATCATCTGGCCGGCCACGAACCCGTCCGGCGTGAAGATGTCCGGCGTCTGGTTCCGCTTCCGCATCGCATTGACGAGGAAGTCGTTCACCTTGTTCTTCTTCGGCGCCGTCGCGACGTAGTGCGAGAGGAAGTCGATCTTCGGCGCGACGTCTCCGAACGCGACCCAGGCGGCCCGCTCGGGCAGACCCGTGGTGATCTTGTTCGCGACGCCGAAGGCGCCCTGTTGCTCGAGCGCGCGCCACATCGCGGGCGCGGTCGTACCGGCCCAGGCGACGAAGAGCAGATCCGGGTTCGCCTGCTTGACCTGTTGCGCAAACGGCGTGAAGTCCTGCGCAGACAGCGGCACGAGCAGGCGGCCGACCGTGTGACCCTGGCCGATGACGGCATTGACGGCCGCGAAGTTACCTGCGCCGAACGCGGAGTCCTGCGCGAAGACGGTGATCTTCTTCCCGATTCCACGCAGGAACGTCGCCGAGGTCTTGACGTCCTGATAGGTCTGGCGCCCGGAGCGGAACGTGTACCGGTTGATCCCGGTGATCGCATCGCTGGCCGCGGGGCCGGAGATGAAGAGGACCTTGTTCTGCTCGGCGAGCGGCGCCATCTGGAG
>JALYRA010000210.1 GCA_030855545.1 Actinomycetota bacterium
TGGACGAGCCCGAGGGCGTCGACGACCGTCCGGGCGCGGGCGACTTTCCGCCCGGACCGGGCGCGATCCGGTTCGAGAGCGTCACCTTCGGCTACGCGCCCGGCCGGCCGGTGCTCGAGCAGATCGAACTCGATCTCGCAGCCGGAACGACCGTGGCGCTGATCGGCCACACCGGATCCGGCAAGACGACACTTGCAGCGCTCGTGCCGCGGTTCTACGACGCGACCGAAGGGCGCATCCTCGTTGACGGCGTCGACGTGCGCGAGGTCACGCGCCGGTCGCTCCGCCGCGAGATCGGCGTCATCTCGCAGGATCCGTTCCTCTTCTCCGCGACCGTGCGCGAGAACATCGCCTTCGGGGTCATGGACGCGACCGACGAGCGCGTCGAGGCGGCCGCCCGCGCAGCGCAGGCGCACGAGTTCATCGAGGAGCTCCCGCAGGGCTACGAGACGGTGATCGGCGAGCGTGGGATCACGCTCTCCGGCGGCCAGCGTCAGCGGCTCGCGATCGCGCGGGCGCTCGTGATCGACCCGCGCATCCCGATCCTCGACGACGCGACGGCGTCGGTCGACGCGACAACCGAGGCGAAGATTCGGGACGGGCTCGCCGAGGCGACGCGCGACCGGACGACGATCATCATCGCCCACCGGCTCTCGACGATCGCCCTCGCGGACGAGATCGTCGTCCTCGAGCGCGGCCGGATCGCGGCGCGCGGAACGCAGGCGGAGCTGCTGGCAACGAACGACGTCTACCGCGAGATCCACGAGCACGGCCTGATCCAGGGGCTGCTCAAGGAGACCGCATGAAGGTCTGGCAGCCGGGGTCGCAGCTCTCCGAAGAACGCGGCGGCGAGGTGCGCGACTGGTCGTGGCGGCGCACGCGCCGGCGGATCGGCCTGCTCGTCAGGCTCGCGATCCCATACGGCGGCAGGACGGCGCTGGCGCTCGGAACACTCCTCGTGTACACGCTCGTCGCGCTCATGCCTCCCTACCTGGCGAAGCTGGCGATCGACGAGGGGATCGAATCGCGCGACCTCGGCCGGCTGACGTGGATCGTCGTCGTCTTCCTCGCCGCCGCGGTCGCAGCACTCGGGCTTCAGGCCGCGAACACCTACCTCACCGGCTGGGTCGGCGAGCGCGTGCTCGCCGATCTCCGCAACAAGCTCTTCGCCCACCTCGAGCGGCTCTCGCTCGGCTTCTACGAACGGAACCGCGCCGGCGTGATCATCAGCCGGATCACGAACGACGTCGAAGCGCTCGACCAACTCGTTACCGACGGCGTCACGAGCCTGATCCAGAACTCACTGCTTCTCATCGGAACCGCGGTCGTCCTCTTCTTCCTCGACTGGCGACTCGCCCTCGCGACGCTGACCGTCCTCGTCCCGATGGCGCTCGTCACTGCCTGGTTCCGCAGCCGCTCCAACAAGGCCTACCGCCGCGTGCGCGAGCGGCTCGGGCTCGTCACCGCCACGCTTGCCGAGGACATCGCGGGGATGCGCGTCGTCCAGTCGTTCACGCGCGAGCCGGTGCAGGAGAAGGCCTTCCACGGCGTCAACGACCGCTACCGCGCCGCGAACTACGAGACGACAGTCCTGAACGCCATCTACTTCCCCTCGGTCGACCTGCTCTCGTCGGCGGCGACGGCGATCGTCTTCGGCTACGGCGGCTGGCTCGTCTACCACGGCGACATGACCGCGGGCACGCTCTTCGCGTTCGCGCTCTACCTCTCGAACTTCTTCGACCCGATCCAGCAGCTCTCGCAGCTCTACAACACGTTCCTCTCCGCGGTCGCGGCGCTCGACAAGATCATCGGCGTCCTCGACGAGAAACCGCAGGTGGTCGATCCAGCGGGCGCTGAGGTGCTGCCGCGGATCACAGGGCGCGTCCACTTCCACGACGTGCGCTTCGGCTACGGCCCTGAGTTCCCAGAGGTGCTGCACGGGCTCGAGCTCGACGTTCCCGCCGGCACGACGGTGGCGCTCGTCGGCCACACCGGCGCGGGCAAGTCGACGATCGCGAAGATGATCGCGCGCTTCTACGACCCGACCGAGGGGCGGATCACGATCGACGGGCACGACCTGCGCGACGTGACCCAGCATTCGCTCCGCCGCCAGCTCGGCATCGTCCCTCAGGAGGGCTTTCTCTTCGGCGGCACGGTCGCGGAGAACATCGCCTTCGCCCGCCCGGAGGCAAGCCGTGCGGAGATCGAGGCGGCGGCGGAGGCTGTCGGCGCCGACCGCTTCGTCCTTGAGCTCGAGGACGGCTACGACACGGAGCTCGGCGAGCGCGGCACGCGCCTGTCGCTCGGTCAGCGCCAGCTCGTCGCGTTCGCACGTGCGCTCCTCGCCGATCCGCGGATCCTGATCCTCGACGAGGCGACCTCGTCCGTCGACATCGGCACCGAGCGGCAGATCGAGCAGGCGTTGCGAAAGCTCCTCGCCGGCCGGACCGCGTTCGTGATCGCGCACCGGCTCTCGACGATCCGCGACGCCGACCTGATCGTCGTCCTCGAGCACGGCCGCGTCGTCGAGCAGGGAACGCACGAGGAGCTGATTGCCCGGCGCGGGCTCTACACGAGCCTGTACGGAGACTGGGCTCAGGCGGTCTGAGGTGGCG
>JALYRA010000228.1 GCA_030855545.1 Actinomycetota bacterium
CGGATCACCAAGGCGCTGCGGATGCCTGACAACTTCCGCACGCTCTCGACCAAGGAGCCCGAGACCGCGGTCTACGAGGACCTGGGGCTGGCGGTTCACGGCCAGGGCTTCGCGACTCCCACAGTGCACGACGACCTCTCGGCGGGATATCCTGCGCCGTTCGTCGCCCACGTGAACATCGGCCTGCTGCACACCAGCGCCGACGGCCGTCCCGGCCAGGAGCCCTACGCGCCCTGTCTGGGCTGGCTTCGTGCTCGGCGTCCCCTACAGCCAAACTCCCGATCAAGCCGGCAGGACGACCGTCTTCAGCGCGGTGCACTCGTCGATCGAGTAGCCGAGCCCCTCGCGTCCCACTCCCGAGTCGGGCTTTCGTCCGCCGAACGGGAAGTGGCCGACGCCATGCGCGGGGGCGTCGTTGATGGTCACCATGCCGCACTCGAGCGCGCGGGCGGCGCCCCAGGCCTTATCCAGGTCAGAGGTGAAGACGCAGGAGTCGAGGCCGTACCTCGACCGGTTTGCCACCTCGAGCGCCGCGTCGAGGTCAGGCACAGCGACGACCGTTAGGACGGGGCCGAAGGTCTCCTCCCAGACGATCTCAGACTCGAGCGACACATCGGCAAGCACGGTCGGCTCGTGGTAGCAGCCCTCGCAACCGCCGCCCGCGAGCACCCGCGCTCCCTTCTGCAGCGCGTCGCTCACGAGCTCCTGGACGCTTGCCACGGCCCCCTCGCTCACGAGCGGGCCGACGTCCACGCCGTCCGCCCTGGGATCGCCGACCGTATATCCGCGGGCGCGGTCGACCGCGCGCTCCAGGTAGTCGCCGTAGATCGCCTTCTCGACCAGCACGCGGCTCACCGCGTCGCAGCGCTGGCCGGCGTTCTTGAAGGCGCCCTCGACGCTCTTCTCCACCGCCAGCTCGAGATTGGCGTCCGAGAGCACGATCGCGGCGGCGTTTCCGCCCAGCTCGAGGTGCAAGGGCTTCGGTCCTGCCAGCTCGGCGAGCCGCCGACCGACCTTGACCGAGCCCGTGAAGGAGATCATCGAGACGTCGCCGTGGGTCGCGAACCGGTCACCGATCTCGCTCCCACGGCCGGTCACGAGGTTGAGCACCCCCGGCGGCAGCCCTGCCTCCTCGAGCGCGCGAACGAACCACGTCAGCGCGATCGGATCGTCGGAGGGCGCCTTGGCCACCACCGTGTTGCCCGCGGCGATCGCCGGGATGATCTTCGATGCGGTCAGGAAGAGGGGATAGTTGAAGGGCCCGATCGCGGCGACGGTCCCGACGGGTTCGCGCAGGACGATCCCCGACTTGCCCTTCGTGTCGGGTATCCAGTCACCCGGGATGTACTCGCCGAAGATCTTGCGCACCTCCTCGCGAACGAGCGCGAGCCGCTCCCGCGTCGCCGTCACCTCCGACTTCGCCTGGCTCGGCGTCTTGCCGAGGTCGACCACGATCGTTTCGACGAAGCCGTCGAAGTGCTCGGACATCGCCGCCGCCGCCCGCTCGCAGATCTCGATCCGCTCGGCGGCCGCCATCTCGCGGAAGCCGGCGCGCGCATTGAGCGCGGCGTCGATCGCCGCCTCGACGTCCTCCTGGTCGGCTGCCTGCGCCACGGCGATCTGGTTGTCGTCGATGGGCGAGCGAACCTCGAAGGTCTCACCGCTCGCCGCCGGACGCCATTCCCCCGCGACGAAGAGCTGCAGCGTCGGCGGCTCGCCCTCGGCGGTTACCACCGCCTTCTGCGCGAGCTCGGGCAGCTCGACCGCGGTCGGCTGCTCCACTCTCGGCGCTGCTTCGGGTTGGCCCATGTCTAACCCCCTCATCGTTGCAAAACCCCAGCGCGTCCAACCAACCGGCGACGCCCGGCGCCGGGCGCGAGCTCAGCGACGTCGAGTATCGCGAAAATGCCTCGACCAGCGGTCGGATAGCCTGAGGGCGCAACCTCGTTCGAACGCGTCCGTGTACGTGCGAGCAGGCGGACCGGCATCGGTTCCATGGATATCGCGAGCGATCCCCAGACGCCACGAGTCGCCGTCGTCGGCGCCGGCATCGTCGGTCTTTGCACCGCGTACGCCATCGCCGAGCGCGGGCTCCGGTCGCGGTGTACGAGAGCGGCGTGCCGGGGAACGCCCAGTCAGGTGGAGAGTCGCGCATCTTCCGGCACGCGCACGACGATCCGCGCCTCGTCGCGTTCGCGCGCGAGAGCCGTGCCATCTGGCAGGAGTGGGAGGAGCGCCTCGGAGTCGAGCTGGTCTCGCCCGACGGCGTGGTCGCACTCGGCCCGTCCGTCGCC
>JALYRA010000236.1 GCA_030855545.1 Actinomycetota bacterium
ACCAGCAAGAAGCCTGCCAACACGGCCGCCGCCCGGGCCGTTTCGGTGCGTAAGTGCGCCTGCACGAGGCGCGGACCGTAGCAACTTCGGACCGTACCTGCCATTGTTTGTGATTCGTAAGGTGGGGGCCTCGAGAGCCCGTTTTTGGCTTTGCTGAGCCTTGCCGTCATCCGAGAAGGGTGCTAGGGTGCCGAACTTGTGACGGACCTGACCCCCAGCAGGGTGCCGTCGGCGTTCGAGGCGGAGGCAACGTAATCCGTTCGACCGCGCGACAGGCGCCGGCGATCCTCACGTTGATGGCGGCGATTCTCCTGGCCGTCGCCTTGGCCTCGGTGAAGACCGCAGCGGCCGATCCGAACGTGGACGCCAAGCGCGCCGAGGCACAGGACGTTCTCAACCAGATCCAGGAGATCGACGGGCAGCTCTCGCTCGCGATCGAGGAGTACAACCTCGCGAACGTCAAGCTCGACCGGGTCAAGGCCGACCTGACGAAGAACGCAAAGCATCTGACGATCGCGAAGTCGAGTCTGAAGAACGCACAGCGCCATCTCGCCGACCGGCTCGTCTCGATCTACGTCAACGGCGGCGAGAGCAGCGCGCTCGAGGTCGTACTCGGCTCCGAGTCGCTCGACGACGTGCTGAACCGGCTCGAGACGGTCGAGCGGGTCTCGGCTCAGGACACGCGCGTCCTGGGTGAGGTCAAGAGCTTTCGCGCACAGGTGAAGCAGCGCAAGGTTCGCCTCGAGAAGGCCCGCGTTGCACAGGTCACGTTTGTCGCCTCTCGGGCGGCCCAGCGATCCTCGATCGAAAGCCAGCTCGCTGAGCGCCAGCGAATGCTTTCTTCGATCAAGGATCAGATCGCGAGTCTGCAAGCAGCCGAGCAGCGCCGGCAGGCTCGGCTCGCCGCGCAGGCGCAGGCCAGGTTCGCAGCGTCGCAGCTCGAAGCTTCGGCGACCGGCGAAGCACCGCAGTCGGTGACCTTGCAGGCGGCGCCTTCGACGGAAGTGGCGCCCGCGGTCGAAGCGGTCGAAGAGGTGCTCGCGCCGCCCGCCGGAGCCGCTCGCTACGGTGCCGCGGTCGGCATCGCGATGCAGTACCTCGGCATTCCCTACTTGTGGGGTGGTGCTACGCCCCAGACGGGCTTCGATTGCTCGGGCTTCACGCAGTACGTCTTTGCGAAGCTCGGTGTTTCGCTTCCGCACCACGCCGCGACGCAGTACGGCATGGGCACGCCGGTTTCGAAGGCCGACCTTCAGCCCGGCGACCTCGTCTTCTTCAACGGGCTCGGGCACATGGGGATGGCGATCGGCGGCGGCCAGTTCATCCATTCGCCTCGCACCGGCGACGTCGTCAAGATCTCGAGCCTCTCCGACTCCTGGTACGCCCGTACCTGGGTCGGCGCTCGCCGGCTCTAACCGCGCCGCCGATGCACGGCCATTCGCACGACGGCGGCCACGGCCATTCGCACGGGCTCATCGACCGGTCGATTGTGCGCTCGCGGGAGGGAGTAAAGGCAGTCTCGATCAGCCTCGGCGTTCTGCTCCTGACGGCGCTCGTCCAGATTGCAATCTTCTTCCTCTCGAACAGCGTCGCGTTGCTCGCGGACTTGATCCACAACGTCGGTGACGCACTGACCGCGCTGCCACTCGGGGTCGCGTTCTTCCTGCGCAGCGCTCGCGGTGAGAAGGCCGCCGGCTACTTCGTCGTCGCCGCGATCTTCTTCAGCGCTCTCGTCGCCCTGTGGCAGACGATCGAGCGGCTGATCGATCCGCAGCCACTCTCCCATCTCTGGGCCTTGGCGATCGCGGGTGTGGTCGGGTTCGTCGGCAACGAGATCGCTGCGTTGATCCGCCTCCGCGCCGGCAAGCGCCTCAACAGCCCCGCCCTCGTCGCGGACGGCTATCACGCGCGAACGGACGGGCACGTCTCCCTCGGTGTCGTCGGCAGCGCGATCGTTGTCGCCGCCGGCTTCGATCTGGGAGATCCGCTGATCGGGCTCGCGATCACGTTGGTGATCCTTCGCATCACCTGGCAGTCCTGGCAGACGA
>JALYRA010000245.1 GCA_030855545.1 Actinomycetota bacterium
GCGGCTGGCGGCGATCACGGAGGACCCGGCCGGGTGGGAGGCGCTCGTCCGCCCGCGGCTCGGCGGGTGGCGCGACCCCAACGAGGCGTATCTGATCCTCCAGACCGTCGTCGGCGCCTGGCCGCTCACGCCCGAGCGGCTCGAGCAGTATCTGGACAAGGCTCTGCGCGAGGCGAAGGTGAACACGAACTGGCTCGAGCCGAATCTCGAATGGGAGGCCGGCGCGAAGACGTTCGCGGTCTCGTTGCTCGAGGACGAGGCGATCGCGGCGTATGCCGAGTCGCTCGCCGAGCGGTCGAAGCAGATCGTGCTCGGAACGACGCTGCTGAAGCTGACCTCGCCGGGCGTCCCGGACATCTATCAGGGCGACGAGCTGCCCTACCTCGCGCTCGTCGACCCCGACAACCGCCGGCCGGTGGACTGGGAGAGCCGGTGGCGCCAGCTCTCCGTCGCCGAGCCCGTGCCGAAGTTCGACCTGATCCGGCGGACGCTGGCGCTCCGCGCGCGCCGCGCCGCGGCCTTCGCCGGGAGCTACGAGCCGCTGGAAGCCGGTGAGGACGTGTGCGCCTTCACCCGCGGCGGCGAGGCGCTCGTCGCGGTTGCGCTCCGCGGCGACCTCGGCGGCTTACGGGTGCCGCAGGGCGAATGGCGGGATGTCTTCCAGACGGAGACGCTGCTTCTCGCCGAGCGCGGTTAGGTCCGGATCGGACACCTTGCGGCGCCCATCCGCAACCGGCACGGTTGCTGTATGAGCGAATCGCTGATCGAGCGCGATGAGATCGTCGCGCTACTCTTCAACGTGAGCGACATCGCTGCGATCCTCGTGCGAATCGAGGAGCTGCTGGAGGAGGACGACGGTGAAGAAGAAGAAGCGGACGACTGACGAGGACCGGGAAGCACGCGAGCGTGCACTTCGCAACGCCGAGCACACCCGCAAGTTGGCCGAGAAGGGGCAAGCGGAGCTCGACCGCCGCAAGCAGGACCGCGCGTCGACCTGAGGATCGAGCGTCAGCCTCCGTCCGGCTGTTCCGTTTCTTCGCACTCGAGGCAGATCCAGTCACTGTCGCGTCGCTCCCGTGCGCTCAGCGCAGCAGGGACCATCGTCACGCCGCACGCGGGGCAGATCGGTGGCCTTTCGTCGTCCACATCCGAAGTATGGGGCGATGACGGAGCGTCGAGCCTGCGCATCGACTCCGCGTCGTTACCACCGCGGTAACCCCGCTTGCCTGAGCCAGTGTCCGGGAATGTCCCCTGACCTGTGTTTGGTAGATACAGGCCTTGATGCGCGACGCTGCGCCTGAGTTCCTAGCCGCTGCTCGCGCGTTTCGGGCGGCGCTGGTCGGCGACGACGTAGAGGACGGCGCCTTCGCGCGGCAAGTGCGGAACGCTGTCGCGCGCGTCTACTTTGCGGCCGCGCTGCTCGGGCCGCCGACGACGACTGACGGCGAAGATGTGCCCGACCGCGTTCCGGGTGATACCGGGAGCAGCGCGCTCCGCGAGAGGCTGCAGGCTCGGTTCGGAGCGAACGACGTGTTTGTCGATGTGTACGACCCGTCGAGGCTCGTCGACGAGGACGTTAGGCCGTTCGAGCGCCTTCTCTCGTGCGAACTTGTCGAGATCGACGAGGACATGGCGGAGGCAATCGCATGGCTCGGAGAGGATCTCGGTGATGCGCTTTGGGACATTCGCTGGGCGTTCGAGAACCACTGGGGGCAGCACGCGCTCGCGTGCCTCCGCCCGCTACACCAGCTCGCCACCTACGGAGTCCTCTGACCCCGGTCGCCTGGGCCAGCGTTCGGGAATGTCCCCTGAGGAAGGGTTCGCGTTCCTTAGCGAAGGGTGACGCGCTCCTCACGAGCCTCCGGGTCGTCGGCACGACCGTATCGCTTGACGGAGTATGCGCCTGCACGGACTGGGAAGTCTGCGAACGAGGCGCGGAGAGCCGAAAGGAGTGCATCGGCGTCGGGTCCGTACGTGTAGAGGATCGCCTGCCCTTCTCCGAACTCGTTGCCGTCGTGCTCGCCCCCCAACGCTGCAACAGCTGCTTCGAGACGGGACTCCAACGCGAACACCGCCTCCCGTTCCTCGTCGGTGCCGAACTCGTCGCTGGATAGGGGCAGGTAGGTGATGAGCGCCTGGTCGTCCAGACGCTGAGCTTGCTTCTTGCGTCGGAACAGCGGCACGAACGGAGTCTAAACCTCGGAGTCAAGGCGCGACGCACGCCTGGGCCAGTGTTCAGGAATGACGCCTGAGACTCGGAGCGCGAACGGCGGTTTCATTCCCGCCTTCGCCCTGAGAGGATGGCACTCCCAACGACGATCGGAGAGCAGATGTCTAGCGCCAGAGACGT
>JALYRA010000260.1 GCA_030855545.1 Actinomycetota bacterium
GACCGCTCTACGACTTCGTCCTCGGCCTGAACCGCTGGGTCTTCCGAGTTGTCGCTTACGCGGGCCTCATGACCGACACCTACCCGCCGTTTCGGCTCGACTCCGGAAGCACCGAGCCGCCCGCGGCGCCCAGCGCCGCAACTGCTCTCGCAACGACTCCGGCGCCGACCGCTTAGCGCACCGAAGGCCCGCCTGAGCACTTGGGCGGGCCTTCGGTCGCGGCATCCAAGACGTGCAAGTCCTGAAGCGTCAGCGCTCCCCCGTTCGCAGTTGTGTCCATTGCATGCGCCTCAGGCTGCGAGCCCTAGCTCGCGCTGCGCTCGATCAGCTCGACCCTATAGCCGTCCGGATCGCGGACGAAGCAGAGCCACGAGCCGCCCTCGCGCAGCTGATACGGCGGGCGCTCCGGCTCGATCCCCTGCCCGGCGAGCTGCTCGAGCGTCCCGCTCATGTCGTCGACGGTCAGGGCGATGTGTCCGTAGCCAGTGCCGATCTCGTAGTCCGTGACGCCATGGTTGAAGGTCAGCTCGAGCTGGTCACCGGCCCCCGGCAAGCCCATGAAGACGTTGATCGCCTCCTCGCGGATCGGCATCCGGCGGCGATCCTCGAAGCCGAGCGCGTTATAGAAGGCGACCGAGCGGTCGATGTCGGTGATCCGGTAGCAGGTGTGGATGAGCTCCATGCGTGCGATCCTCCGCTTCTCGTGACGATTTCGGAGCAAGAGTATGCGGCCCGGCGCGAGCGGCTCGGCTCACTGCTCGAGGAACGCCGCCTCGACGCGATCTTCGTGCCGCCCTCCTCGGACCTCGAGTACCTGACCGGGATCGAGCGCGACCTGCCGACTTTCGGGAACATCTCTTACGCCCACGGCTGGGTGGCGGGCGCGTTCCTCGCGCCGGGACGCGATCCGGTCTACGTGCTGCCGCGGATGGTCGTCGTCTTCCACCTCGACGGCGTGCCGCCGCCCGGCGCGCTCGTCGTCAACGAGGACGGCGACGGCCGCGCCGCCTTCGCGGATGCGGTTCGAAGCCTGGGCGGGCCGCGCCGGATCGCCCTCGGACAGCGAACCTGGGCGGAGACGGTGGTCGAGCTGCTCGGCGTCGTTCCCGACGCGCAGCTCTCGGAAGGCTCCGCAATCGTCAACGAGTTGCGCCGCGTCAAGTCCGACGCCGAGCGAGCTTTGCTGGCAAGCGCGTGCCTGCTCGCGCGGGAGACGATGGACGCCGTCGCGCCGAAGGTCCTTCCGGGCGTCTCGATGAGCGACCTCGTCGAGGACGTCGAGCACGAGTTGCGCGTGCGCGGGTCGCGCTGCCCGTCCTTCCCGACGCACATCTTCACGTGGGGCGAGCGGCGGCTCGACTCGGGCTCGGCGACGGCACACGAGCCGCTGCACGAGGGCGAAGCCGTCCTGTTCGACTTCGGTGGCGTCGTCGGCGGCTACTGCTCCGATTTCGGCCGGACGATCGTCTGCGGAGAAGCGCCGGCCGGCTACGAGGACGCGGCGCGCACGATGCTCGAGGCGCAGGAGGCCGGCCGCGCCGCCGCGAAGCCGGGTGCGCTCGCCCGCGAGGTGAACAACGCCTGCCGCGCGCCGATCGAAGCCGCCGGCCTCGGCGAGGGATTCCGCCACCGGATGGGCCACGGGATCGGGCTCGACGTCCACGAGCGGCCCTTCCTCTCGGTCGAGGACGAGACGCCGCTCGAGGCCGGAATGACCTTCACCGACGAGCCGTCGATCCTCGTCGACGACCGGTTCGGGATCCGCGTCGAGGACGTGATCGAGGTCACGGAGACGGGCGGGCGGATTCTTTGACCGCCCACTCCGCCCATTCCAGGCGGGCACGCGTCGAGCGCAGGCCCAGCTCGAGCGCGATCCGGTAGGCGCGCGTCTTCGGCGTGTCGGGCTCCTTTTCCGCCGCGATCGCCTCCAGCTCCGCGAGCACCATCCGTGCGTACTCCGCCTCGGCGCGGAGGTAGGCCTTCGCGTCGTCCCGCTCGAGCAGCCAGAGGAAGAAGAGCCGCAGCGCAGGCTCGCTCCGCGACGTGCGCGACGGCTCGGTCTCCCGCAGCCAGCGCCGCGCCTCGTCGAGGCCGGCGGGGGTGATCTCGTAGGGACGACCACCGCGCGGCAGCGCGTTGCCTTCGCGGATCAGCCCCTCGTCTCGGAGCTTCGCCAGCTCGGGGTAGATCTGGCTGTGGCTCGCCGGCCACGCGTACCCAAGCGACTGCTCGAAGTGCTTGAGCAGCCCGTAGCCCGTGCGCGGCCCTTCGGCCAGCAGGCCGAGCAGGGCATGCGCGAGCGTACCTGTCAGATTTGAAATGTCATATTAGCCCTGCTACACATTCGTCGAGTGAGACGCGTCCTCCTGCTTGTCGCAGTCCTCGCCGCCTTCGCCTCGACGGCCGGCGCGGCGCCGCAGCGCGCGCAGCACGACTGCGTCAAGGGCGGCGAGCTCTGGTTCCACGCCGCGGACGGGACGAAGCTCGTCGGCCACCGCTTCGGCAAGGGGACGACGGCGGTCATCCTCACGCACCAGTCGGAGGGGGATCTCTGCGACTGGCTGCCCTACGCGCGCCGCCTCGCGAGCAAGGGGTACTTCGTCTTCCCGATCGACTTCCGGGGCTACGGCTTCTCGCAGTACCGCACCGGCGCCGCATCGACCCGCTTCGCCGCAGACATCGCTGCCGCGACGAAGGCGCTGCGCGGCCTCGGCAAGAAGAAGATCTTCGTCGTCGGCGCCTCGATGGGCGGGATCGCGTCCCTCGTCGCCGGCGCCAACATCGGGCCGCCGCTCGCCGGGGTGATCAGCGTCTCTGCGCCGGCGCGGTTCCGCGGCATGGACGCCGTGAAGACAGCGCCCCGCCTGACCGTCCCGGTGCTGTATCTCGCCGCCGAGGGCGACGACAACGGGGGCTACGACTTCTCGGAGGACGCCGAGGCGATGCACGCCGCCACGGTGTCGAGGGACAAGCGGCTCGACGTTCTGCCGGGCACGCTGCACGGGATCGGGCTCGTCGGCGGCTCGGCACGCGCGAAAGCCCTCGTCGAGGGCTTTCTCAAGGCGCA
>JALYRA010000312.1 GCA_030855545.1 Actinomycetota bacterium
CGGCCGGCACGAACTCGGGCGGGCCGCCGACCCGCGTCGCGACGACGCTGCGGGCGCACGCCATTGCCTCGAGCGTCGCCTGGCCGAAGGGCTCGATGAGGCTCGGCTGGCAGAGGACGTCCGCTGAGGCGAGGTGGTTCGGGATCGAGCTGTGCGGTACCCAGCCCGTCACGGTTACCCCGGGCCGCCCTTCGAGCTGCGGCCGCAGCGGGCCGTCGCCGACGAAGGTCAGCGTCCCCTCGCCGAGCCGGGCGAACGCGTCGGCGAGCCGGACGACGTTCTTTCGCTCGATCAGGGAGCCGACGCAGACGAAGGCGGGCGCATGCCCGAGAGTGCGGACGAGCGGGCGAAAGCGGTCGAGGTCGACGCCGCAGTTGACGACCTCGGTCTTGCGGCGCGCGTCCGGCGCGGCCGCCTCGAGCCGGTCGCGTAGCCAACCCGAGACCGCGATCACCGACGCGGCGCCGCCGACGACCCGACGGATGAGCGGCCGCGTGAGCGGATACTCGGTCGCGTTCGCGACGTCCTGGCCGTGCGCGGTGACGACGAGCGGCACCCGCGCCGCGCGCGCCGCGATCAAGGCGCCGAGCCCGGTCGGAAAGAGAAAGTGCGCGTAGACGACCTCGGGCCGGAAGCGCCGCGCCGCCACGACCGCACGGAGCGCGAGCCGCACGTGACGGAGCTTCGAGCCGCCGCGCCGGTCGATCACGACGCGCTCGAGCTTGTGCCCGCGGGCGGCGAGCTCGCGCTCGAGGCCCTGCACGAAGACGCCGAAGCCCGGGTCGGCGGCGGAGGGATACATCTGGGAGACGAGCAGGATCCGCATCCGCTCAATCATCTAGGTTCGTTCCGATGAGCGACCCCGCAGTCCGAATCGATGCTCTGAACAAGACGTTCCTCGTCCCCGAGCGCGACGCGGGACTCCGCGCGGCCTTGCGGAGCCTGTTCCGCCGGCAGCACCGCGAGGTGCGCGCCGTCGACGACATCTCCTTCGAGGTCGGCCAGGGCGAGATCGTCGGCTTTCTCGGCCCGAACGGCGCCGGCAAGACGACGACGCTGAAGATGCTCTCCGGGCTCCTCCACCCCACCTCGGGCGAGGCGCGCGTCCTCGGGCATGTGCCGTCGAAGCGCGAGCGCGCCTTCCTCAGCCGGATCACGCTCGTGATGGGGAACCGGAACCAGCTCCAGTGGGACCTGCCGGCGCTCGACTCGTTCGAGCTCAACCGCGCGATCTACCGGCTCCCCCGCCCCGACTTCACGCCGCTCCGCGACGAGCTGATCGAGCTGCTCGACGTCGGCGACCTCGTCCGCAAGCCGGTGCGGAACCTCTCGCTCGGCGAGCGGATGAAGGTGGAGATCGTCGGCTCGCTGCTGCACCGGCCGCAGGTGCTCTTCCTCGACGAGCCGACGATCGGGCTCGACGTGACGATGCAACGGCGGATCCGCGGCTTCATCGCCGAGTACAACCGCCGTTACGAGGCTACCGTCCTCCTGACGAGCCACTACATGGCCGACGTCGAGGCGCTCTGCAAGCGCGTGATCGTGATCCACCACGGCCAGATCCTGTTCGACGGCCCGCTCGCCCGGCTCGGCGACCAGTTCGCCGCCTGGAAGACGCTGACCGTGGAGCTCGACGACTCGAGCGCCGACCTCTCGGGCTACGGCGACGAGCTCGAGCGCGACGGCGGACGCGTGAAGCTGCGCGTCGCGAAAGCCGACACGGCACGGGTGACCGCGCAGCTCCTCGCCGAGCGCGACGTCACCGACCTCACCGTCGAGGACCCGCCGATCGAGGACGTGATCGAGCTCGTCTTCGCGCAGGAGCGCGGGTGAGCGTTGCACCGGCTCAGGCGGGAGCCGTCCGCTCGTACGTCGACTACTACCTGACACGGGGCCGCACGCAGATCCAGGCCGAGTTCCAGTACCGCACCGCAACGTACTTCTGGCTGATCGGGATGCTGGCCGAGCCGATCGTCTACCTCGTCGTCTGGACGACGATCGCCGAGCAGAACGGCGGCACGGTGGCGGGCGTCACGACCGGCGAGATCGCGGCGTACTACATCGTCTGGACGCTCGTGCGGAACATGAACATCGTCTTCACGCCCTACGGCTGGGAGTGGCGGATCCGCGAGGGAGAGCTCTCGGCCGCGCTCCTGCGGCCGATCCACCCGCTGCACGACGACATCGCGGGCTTCGCGGGCTGGAAGATCCCGACGATCATCTTCTGGCTACCGATCGCGGCTGTGCTCTGGCTCGTCTTCGACCCCACGCTCGACCCGACGCTGCTCGAGGTCGGCGTCTTCTCGGTCGCGATCTGGGGCGCCTACCTGATCCGAACGATGTTCCTCTCGATGCTCGGGATGATCACCTTCTGGACGACGCGGGTGAGCGCGATCTTCGAGCTCGCGATCGCGGTCGAGCTGCTCCTCTCCGGCAGGCTCGTGCCGCTCGAGTTCATGCCGCAGTGGGCTCAGGACCTCGCGGGCTTCCTGCCCTTCCAGTGGTCGTTCTACTTCCCGATCCAGTCGCTCGTCGGCGACTACTCGACGAGCGAGCTGCTCGGCGGGCTCGCGATGCAGGCCCTCTGGATCGCGATCCTGACGGGGATGACGATGGTGGTCTGGCGCTTCGCGGTGCGGCGCTACTCGGCGGTGGGCAATTGAGAGCGGCTCGCCTCGCCTGGCTCTTCTTCCGCATCGGCTCGATGAACGAGCTCCAGTACCGGGCGAACTTCTTCATCCAGCTGCTGCAATCGGCGGTCTCCGTCGTGACGGCGATCGTCGTGCTGAAGCTCGTCTACTCGCACACGGACGCGCTGAACGGCTGGGCCGAGTCGGAGCTCCTCGTCGTGATGGGGATCCAGATCCTCCTCGGCGGCGTCATCCGGACGACGATTCAGCCGAACATGCAGCGGCTGATGGAGGAGGTGCGCGACGGCAAGCTCGACTTCGCGCTGACAAAGCCGGAGGACTCGCAGGTGCTCGTCAGCATCCGCAACGTGCAGATCTGGCGGGCGGTCGACGTCATCTCCGGCGCCGCCGTGCTCGGCTACGGGCTCTCCGGCCTCGACCACGCGGTCACTGCCGGCGACGGGCTTCTCTTTCTCGCGCTACTCGCCGTCGGCGCGGTCACGATCTACTGCTTCTGGCTTGTGATCGCGACGCTCGCGTTCTGGATCGTGAACGTCTGGAGCATCATCGAGCTCTTCGACGGCGTCTACCAGACCGGTCGCTTTCCGGTTTCGATCTACCCGGCCTGGCTCCGACTCGGCGTCACGTTCCTGGTCCCGATCGCCTTCGCGATCACCGTGCCGGCCGAGGCCGCGACGGGGCGACTCGAGTGGTCGACCGTGGCGCTCGCGCTCGGCTTCGCTGCGGCGCTCTTCGCGTTCACGCGCTGGTGGTGGGGCTTCGGCCTGCGGCGGTACTCGGGCGCGTCGGCGTAGCTCTCACGCGCGTGACGCGTCGAACGTGCCCCACTCCTCGCGGAGAACGTTCGAGATCTCGCCGACCGTGACGCGGGCGCGGAGAGCCTCCCTCATCGGGACGAGGAGGTTCTCCGTGCCCCGCGCGGCTTGCCGCACCGCGTCGAGCCCGCTCTCCGCGTCGTCGGCGTTCCGCTCCGCCCGCACGCGCGCGGTGCGCTCGAGCTGGCGGCGCTCGCCCTCGGGATCGATCCGCAGGAGCTCGACGTGCTCTTCCTCCTGCTCCGCGAACGCGTTGACGCCGACGATCGGTCGTTCGCCCGACTCGATTTGCTCGTGCCAGCGGAACGCGGCCTCCTCGATCTCGCCCTGCACGAAGCCCTGCTCCACCGCCGCGACGGCGCCGCCGAGCTCGTCGATCCGCTCGATCAGCTCGCGCGCCTTCTCCTCGAGCTCGTCCGTGAGCGCCTCGATGAAGTAGGAGCCGCCGAGCGGGTCGGCGGTGTCGGTCGCACCCGCTTCCGCGGCGAGGATCTGCTGCGTCCGGAGCGCGATCCGCGCCGACCGCTCGGTCGGGAGCGCGAGCGCCTCGTCGAAGCCGTTCGTGTGCAGGCTTTGCGCGCCGCCGGCGACCGCCGAGAGCGCCTGGATCGCGACGCGCACGATGTTCGCCTCCGGCTGCTGCGCGGTCAGCGTCGAGCCGCCCGTCTGCGCGTGGAAGCGGAGCGCCGTCGCCTTCGGATTCGTGGCGCCGAAGCGATCGCGCATGATCGTCGCCCACAGCCGCCGGGCGGCGCGGAACTTCGCCACCTCCTGGAAGAAGTGGTTGTGCGCGTTGAAGAAGAAGGAGAGGCGCGCCCCGAACTCGTCCGGCGAGAGCCCCGCGTCGACGGCCGCCTGCGCATAGGCGATCCCGTTCGCGAGCGTGAACGCGAGCTCCTGGACTGCGGTCGAGCCGGCCTCGCGAATGTGGTAGCCGCTGATCGAGATCGTGTTCCAGCTCGGGATCCGCTCGGCGGCGTACGCGAAGAGGTCGGTCGTCAGTCGCATCGACGGCCGCGGCGGATAGATGTAGTTCCCGCGGGCGATGTACTCCTTGAGGATGTCGTTCTGCACCGTGCCGCGGAGCGCCGTCCCGGGAACGCCCTGCTCCTCGGCGACCAGCTCGTACAGGAGCAGCAGCAGCGAGGCAGGCGCGTTGATCGTCATCGAGGTGGAGACCGTGTCGAGCGGGATCCCGCCGAGCAGCAGGCGCATGTCCTCGAGCGAGTCGATCGCGACGCCGGTGCGGCCGACCTCGCCGGCCGCGTGCGGATCGTCCGAGTCGTAGCCGAGCTGTGTCGGCAGGTCGAACGCGACCGAGAGCCCCGTCTGGCCGCGGTCGAGCAGGTAGCGGAAGCGCGCGTTCGTCTCCTCGGCCGATCCGAAGCCCGCGTACTGGCGGATCGTCCACGGCCGCCCGCGGTACATGTCCGGATAGGGCCCGCGCGTGTACGGAAACTCGCCGGGTTGCTCGCCGTCGCCGTAGACGGGTCTGATCTCGATCCCGGAGTCGGTCTCCCGCTTCACGGGCCTGATGCTACGGCTAGAGGACGCCCCCCGTGCCCTCGATCGCGTCGAGCGCGATCCGGCGGCCGGTCGCGATGTGCGCGCGGATCGCGGCGCCGGCGGCCTCGAGGTCACCGGCCTCGTACGCGTCGACGATCGCCCCGTGCTCGGGCGGGAGGTAGGCGCCGCCCTCGAGCTTGCCGCCGCGGATCACCTGCATCATCAGGTTGACCGACAGCTCGCGGTAGAAGCGGGAGAGCAGCGTGTTCGCGGCGAGGTCGACCTGGTGCTCGTGGAAGGCGGCGTTGGCCGTGTCCCACTGCGCGTGCGAGACGGCGGCGGCGGTCGTCTCGTGCAGCTCGCGGAAGCGGCGCAGCCCGTCGCGGCCGACTCGTCCGACCGCCGTCTCCGCCGCGAGCAGCTCGAGCGCGAGGCGGACGTCGTAGCCCTCCGCGATCGCCGCCTCGGTCAGCGGCGTCACGAAGTAGCCGCGGCGCGACTTCACGCTCAGCAGGCCCTCGGCGACGAGCCGCGTCAGCGCGTGGTGCACCGGGCTCCGGGAGACCCCGAGCGACGAGGCGAGCTCGTGCAGGCTCACCTTCTCTCCTGGCCCGAGCTCGCGACGGACGAGCCGCAGCTTCAGCGTCTCGTAGACGCGGTCGTTCAGGTTCGTCCGCGGAGGAGCCGTGACCGCCATGCGGCATACGTAACATGACAGGACCGCAGAGGCAATACCCTTCTCCCGATGCGCGTTCGCATTCGCCTCTTCGCCGGTCTCCGCGAGCGCGCCGGAACCGGATCGCGCGAGCTCGAGCTCGCGGACGGGGCGACGCTCGCCGACGTCTGGCGCGGGCTCGAGCTCGGCGACGAGCCCCCCGGACTCCTGTACGCGGTGAACAAGCGCTATGCGTCCAGCGAGACCCCGCTCTCGCACGGCGACGAGGTGGCGGTGATCCCGCCCGTCTCCGGCGGCGACTTCAGGCTCACTGCCGAGCCTCTATCGCTCGACGCGGTCGTCCGGGAGGTGGCGCGCGACGAGGCCGGCGCGATCGCAACGTTTCTCGGCACCGTCCGCAGCCGCTCGCGCGACCGTAACGTCCTCTACCTCGAATACGAAGCCTACGAGGGCATGGCCGAGGAGATGATGGCGGAGCTCGCACGCGACCTCTCCGAGAAGCACGAGCTCGCCGCGGTCGCGATCCACCACCGCACCGGGCGCGTAGAGATCGGCGAGCCGAGCGTCGCGATCGCGGTCTCCTCCCCGCACCGCGCCGCCGCCCTCGCGGCGTGCAAGGAGGCCATCGACACGCTCAAGGGAACAGTGCCGCTGTGGAAGAAGGAGGTGTACGAGGGCGGCGAGGAGTGGATAGGTCAGGGCTCATGAGTACCCTGAGCGCATGAGCTACGACCCGTACGCGCCGCGCGAGGCCGAGGATCCGCAGGGCTACTCGCCGATCAAGAACCCGGTCACGCTACGCGACATCCTCCGCAAGCTCTGGGCGCCGATCGCCGCGATCGGATTCCTGTTCTGGAAGCTCAAGTTCGTCTTCGCGGCGATCTTCAAGTTCAAGCTCTTCACGGTCGCCGGCTCGATGCTCCTCTCGATCGGCGCCTACGCGCTCCTGTGGGGTTGGCAGTTCGCGGTTGGCTTCGTGGTGCTGCTGTTCGTGCACGAGATGGGGCACGTGCTCGAGGCGAAGCGGCAAGGGCTGCCGGTGTCCGCGCCGATGTTCATCCCCTTCCTCGGCGCGCTGATCACGCTGAAGCGCCTGCCCGACGACGCCTGGAACGAGGCCAAGGTCGCGATTGCCGGCCCGATCATCGGCGGCCTCGGCGCGGCGGCCACCTGGGGGCTCGGCGTCTACCTGGACAGCGACCTGCTCGTTGCGCTCGCATTCACGGGCTTCTTCCTCAATCTCTTCAACCTGGCGCCGATCTCGCCGCTCGACGGCGGCCGGATCGTCGCCGCGATTCACCCGGTGCTCTGGATCGTCGGCCTGCTCGTCCTGCTCGGGCTGACGATCGTGGCCCCGAACCCGATCCTGATCCTGATCCTGATCATCGGCGGCCTCGAGTCGTACAGGCGGTGGCAGCACCGCAAGAACCCGGAGGGTGAGGCGTATTACCGCGTCACGCCCTCGAGACGGGTGATCACCGGAATCGCCTACATCGCCGTCGCCACGCTCCTCACACTGGGGATGAGCGGCACCTTCGTCGAGCGGGACATCTAGGTGTCGACCGACCGTCGGATGCTCGAGCGGACGCACGACGATCTCGCGAACGACGTCTCGATCATCGCGGCCGAGTTCCTCGGCGGCTTCCAGAAAGTGCTCGAGATCGACCGTCCTGCGGTGTCGATCTTCGGCTCGGCGCGCGTCCCCGAGGGGAGTGACCCCTACGAGTGCGCCCGGGCAACGGCGAAGCTCTTCGCCGAAGCGCAGTTCGCGGTCGTCACCGGCGGCGGCCCGGGCGTGATGGAGGCCGCGAACCGCGGCTGCAAGGAGGGCGGCGGCCTGTCGGTCGGGTTCAACATCGCGCTCCCGCACGAGCAGGGCGTCAACGCGTACTGCGACATCGAGATGACCTTCAAGCACTTTCACGCCCGCAAGACGATGTTCGTCAAGGCGGCCGAGGGGTTCGTCATCTTCCCTGGCGGCTTCGGCACGCTCGACGAGGCGTTCGAGGCGCTGACGCTGATCCAGACCGGCAAGGTGCTCAACTTCCCCGTCGTCCTCTTCGACACCGGCTACTGGCGGGAGCTCCTGGTCTGGGTCAACGGGGAGCTGCTCGCGGACGGGATGATCTCTCCCGAGGACGTCGAGCTCCTGCACGTCACCGACGATCCCGCCGAGGCCGTGCGGATCGTCGTCTCGAGCTACGACGAGCGGAACGCTGCTCCCTCTCCTCCCGAGCCCCAGAAGTCCGACGCGCAGTAGCGGCTAAATGCGCGGCAGCACGAAGTACGGCCCTGGGATCGAACGGCCGGGGCCGTAGATCTGCGTCGGGCCGACGGCGACATAGTTGCTCGTCACGGCATCGCGCCGGATCAGCTTGTCGCCCTTGTAGACCGAGCGCGCGACGGTGACGTCGAAGCCGGATTGGTTCGAGCCGGCGACCGTGCGTACCGAGCCGCGCGGGGCGTACGGGTCGAGCGCGTAGGTGACCTCAGGCGTGCGCCAGTTCACCTTCGGGCCGGTCGCGGCGACGATCCGGCGGCCCGGGTTGGTGCCGTAGAAGCTGAACGTGAGCGTGTCTGCCGTGTAGCTCGCCTTGATCAGGATCCCGGTCTCGAGGTCGTTTCTAAACGCGAAGTCAGGTCCGCCCCAGGAGACAGCAGCGTCGCGGCCGAGCGGATAGTGGGAGATGTAGAAGCTGTGGTTCTGCCGGGCGAGGAACGGGAGGCCGAGCTCGAACGCGTTGTTGAAGAGCGTCGTCGCGGTCTGGCAAACGCCACCGCCGATCGACGGGACGAGCAGCGAGCCGATGATCATCTGACCTTCGCGGAAGCCGCGCTCGACCGTCCGCGGGCCGACGCGGTCGTTGAACGAGAACGAGTCACCGGGGCGGATCACCGTCCCGTCGATGTACTCCGCCATCAGGTGCACGTTGTGGATCCGGTTCGACGAGGAAGGCCCCATCTCCGTGGTGAAGCTCGAGATCCGCTCGCGGATTCCGAGCGCCTCGGCCTCCGCCGTCGTCAGGTCGGCGCGGATTTGCTTCAGCCGCAGCGAAGCGCGGCGGATCGGCGAGGCCGCGGCGGCCGAGATCGAGTCGGAGATCCAGGGGCCGTCGGGCACGAGGCCCGGCCGTGACGGGCTGATGCGGACCGCCTGCCCGTCGACGACGAAACGGGCGTTGACCGCTCGCTGGCGCCACTTGGCGAGGTAGGGCTCGACGGCTTTCGCGATCCGGTCGGACGCGAACGTGACGCGGAAGCGGGAGCCGTCGGGGCGGAAGCGGACGAGCTTCGCCAGGCGCTGCGGCTCGAGCGCGCCGACGTCCTCGCCCTTGAAAGAGAGCGTGACGGGCTCGGCGACGAGCTCCTTCGCGTCGACGACGGCCTGCTCCGCAAGGCTCGTCGTCAGCTCCGGCTCGACGTGGGTCAGCGTCGCCGCGAGGGCTCGCTCGCCGGTGAGTGCGGCGCTCTCGACTCCCGCGAGGAGCGGCGCCGCGTCGACCGCGTCGCCGGGCTTCGCCGGGATCACGGAGAACACACCGTCCCGCGAGACGACTTGCGCCCGGCGGGGCTTCGGCAGCGCGGCGGAGAGGCGCTCGGCGATCTGCTCGGCGCCCGGGCGGTACACGAGCACCGGATCGACGAGTAGCGTCGGCGGGCTCGGATCGACGAGCCGGCGCACGCGGCGAACGAACGAGTCGTGGCCGGTGCGGACGAGCCTCGCCTGCGTCGCGGTCTCGTCGATCATGAGCGCCTCGCCAAGTCGCACGTCATACACCTCGTTGCCGGCGGCAACCGCGATCGGGCGTGCCAGATCGATGTCTCGGAGCTCGACGCCGGGAAGCGGGCGCTCCCAGTAGACGGCGTCGCGCGCGCCAACAGCGGCCACGGCCGCAAAGGCCAGGCCGCTCATCACGGTGGCGGTGATGACCCCGATCCGTCTCACGAATCGCAAGGTAGCGGCTTCGGCGGCTCTACACTCGTTTTGCAGTGAGATTGCGCGATCTTCCTTCCGTCGACGAGCTCGTGCGCGGCGTCGCCGACCCGCTCGCGGTGGCCGCTGCGAGAACCGTGCTCGCCCGCGCTCGGGAGGAGATCCGTGCCGGATCCGAGCCGGGCGATCTGCGGGCGCGGCTGGCCGACGAGCTCGCCGCGACGCGGCGACCTGCGCTGCGACGCGTGCTGAACGCGACTGGGATCCTCGTGCACACGAATCTCGGCCGCGCACCGCTCGCGGCGGCGGCGCTCGATCGCGTACTCGACGCCGCCGGCTACTCGAACCTCGAGTACGACCTCTCTTCCGGCTCGCGAGGCTCGCGCCAGGACCATCTCACGCCGCTGCTCCGCCGGCTGACCGGGGCGGAGGCGGCGATCGTCGTCAACAACAACGCGGCGGCGATGCTGCTCGCGCTCGCGGCGCTCGCCGAAGGGCGCGAGGTCGTCGTCTCGCGCGGCGAGCTGATCGAGATCGGCGACGGCTTTCGCATCCCGGACGTGCTCGCCCGCTCGGGCGCCCGCCTCGTCGAGGTCGGAACGACGAATCGGACGCGAGCCGCAGACTACGAGCAGGCGATCGGGCCGGACACAGCGCTCCTTCTGCGCGTCCACCAGTCGAACTTCCGCGTCGTCGGCTTCACCGAGCAGCCGCGGGTCGAGGAGCTGGCCGCCGTCGCCCGCCGGCACGGGCTGCCGCTCCTGGACGATCTCGGGTCGGGCCACCTCGAGCCAAGTAACACTTTGTCACTTGGAGACGAGCCGTCGGTGCGCGGGAGCCTCGCGGCGGGAGCCGACCTCGTCTGCTTCTCGGGCGACAAGCTTCTCGGCGGTCCCCAGGCGGGCATCGTCACCGGCCGTGCCGATCTCATCGAGCAGCTTCGCCGGCACCCGCTCCACCGCGCGCTCCGCTCGGACAAGCTCACGCTCGCGGCGCTCGAGGGGACGCTCGCGCTCTACCTCGACCAACCGGACGAGATCCCGGTGCTGCGGATGCTGCGCGAGCCGACGACGGAGGTTCGCGCGCGGGCCGAGCGGCTGGCTGCGGCAACCGACGGCTCGGTGGAGGAGACCATCGCGCGTGTCGGCGGCGGCGCGCTGCCGCTCGCTGAGCTGCCGAGCTTCGCCTGCGCCGTCGAGGAGGAGCTGGCCGCGACGCTGCGGGAGCACGACCCGCCGGTGATCGCCGTCGTCCGCGACGCCCAGACGCTCCTCGACTGCCGCACGCTCACGGACGCCGAGGCGGACGAGGTCGCACAGGCGGTGCTCGCATGTCGCTCACGGTAGGAACCGCGGGGCACATCGACCACGGCAAGACGTGGCTCGTGCGGGCGCTGACCGGCAAGGACACAGACCGGCTGCCGGAGGAGCAGGAACGCGGGATCTCGATCGACCTCGGCTACGCCCCGCTCGACTTGCCCGATGGACGGAGGCTGTCGCTGATCGACGTCCCCGGGCACGAGCGCTTCGTCCGCAACATGGTCGCGGGCGCGACCGGGATCGACCTCTTCCTGCTCGTTGTCGACGCCGCCGAGGGCGCACGGCCCCAGACGCACGAACATCTCGCGATCCTGCGGTTGCTCGGAATCGAGCACGGCGTCGTCGCGGTGACGAAGGCGGATGCCGTCGACGCGGAGACGCTCGAGCTCGCCGCCCTGGAAGCGCATGAGCTCATCCCCGAAGCCGAGGTGATCCCCGTCAGCGCCAAGACCGGCGCGGGGCTCGACGACCTCCGGGCCGCGCTCGGCCGAGCGGCGGAGCTTGTGTTTCAGAAACACAATGTGGAAAACGTCTCGGCGGCGGCGCGGCTCTACGTCGACCGCGCCTTCACGCTGCGTGGAATCGGGACGGTCACGACCGGGACGCTCTGGTCCGGAACGGTCGGCACGGGAGACGTGCTCCGCGCCGAGCCTGCCGGCCGCGACGTACGGGTGCGCAGCGTGCAGGTGCATGACCAGGCGGTCGAGCGGGCCGAGGCTGGGCAGCGCGTCGCCCTCGCGCTCCCCGGCGTCGAGCGCGGCGAGCTACGACGCGGGGACGCGCTGATCGCGCCCGGCTCCCTGCGGCCGAGCTTCCGTCTCGACGTCTCGCTCGACGAGCTCCAACCGATCGCGGACGGCGAACGCCTGCTCGTGCACCACGGGACGAGCGCCGTGCTCGCCCGCGTCACCCGGGCCGGTGGCTACGCGCAGCTGCGGCTCGCGACGCCTGTCGTCGCCGCGCGTGGCGACCGGATCGTTCTGCGCAGCGGGACGACCGTCGGCGGCGGCACGGTGCTCGACCCCAACCCGGCGCGCCACGCTGACACCGCGCGGTTCGAGCTCGCGGCCCGCGGCGAGCGGACGACTCACGCGCCCGAGCTCGTCGACGGCGAGTGGCGCTTCTCGGACGAGTGGCTCGAGGAGCTGCGCGCGCAGCTCGAGCGGAGCATCGAGGCGGCCGATCCGCTCGACCCCGGCGTCACCGCTCCGGCCGAGCTGTGGGCGAAGGACGTCCTCGCGCGGCTGCCGTTCGAGCGGCGAGGATCGCTGCTCTACCTTCCGGGCGCAAGACCGGATCTCGGCGACCGCGCGCCCGCTGCCGCCGCAGTCGAGGCCGAACTGGAGGCGGCGGCGCCGGGGGCGGCCAGGGTCGATGACGCCGAGCTCGCGCGGTTCCTCGAGCGCAGCGGCAAGCTCGTTCGGCTCGGCGAGGGCTGGGCGGTGTCGGCCGCGACCTACGACCGCGCCCGAACGCTTGTCGTGGAGGAGTGCGAGGCAGCCGGAAAGATCTCGCTTGCCCGCTTCCGCGACCTCGCCGGCTGCGGTCGGCGCGACGCGCAGCTCCTGCTCGAACGGCTCGACGCGGACGGCGTCACGCGTCGGGTCGGAGAGGCACGCGTCCTACGGCGCCGCTCTTCAGAGCCTGCGGCCTGACCGCTGCCACACTAGACGCATGCATTTCTTGCTCCTCGTCGCCGTCGTGCTCGCCTTTTCGGAGTCAGAGGTCGCGCCGGCGAGCCTCGACCGCGGCGCCGCCACGATCACGACGAGCGAAGGCGAGCGGATCTCTCTCCGTGTCGAGATCGCCCGGACGCAGGCCGAGCGCAGCCGCGGGCTGATGCACCGTCGCGCGCTCCCGGCACGGTCGGGGATGGTCTTCGTCTACCCGCAGGAGAGCAGCGGCGGCTTCTGGATGAAGAACACGCTGATCCCGCTCGACATCGCGTTCCTCGACGCCCGCGGGAAGATCCTCCGCATCCTGACGATGACGCCGTGCCGCGCCGAGCGATGCCGGATCTACAACCCGGGCGTTCGCTATCGCTCCGCGCTCGAGGTGAACGCCGGCTCGTTCCGCCGCTGGCACGTCAAGGCCGGCAACGTCGTCGCGGTCCGCTCTACGTCAAAGGGCTGACCGTCAGCTTGAGCACGTCCGGCCGGTGGTAGTGGCCGGCCGGGTCGAAGCGCTGCCGTGACTGGAGCAGCAGCTCCGGGTCGAGCTCGGCGTAGAGGATTCCCTCCTCGTCGTAGAGCGGGCCGGCGAGGTAGCTCCCGTCCGGGCCGAGGATCGCCGAGCCGCCGCGGCCGAGAATGTCGCGGCCTTCGAGCAGCGCTTTGAGCGGGAAGTCGGCCGGGTACGACGTCGCCCGCTGGAAGTGGCACGGCGCGATCACGAACGCGCGCGACTCGAGCGCGATGTGCTTCAGCGTCGCCTGCCAGGCGTCGCCGTCGTCGGCGGTCGAGGCGATGTAGATCTCGACGCCCGACTCGTAGAGCGAGAAGCGCGCGAGCGGCATGTAGTTCTCCCAGCAGATCAACCCGCCGAGCCGGCCGAGCGGCGTCTCGATCGCGCGCAGGCCGCGACCGTCACCCGGGCCCCAGACGAGCCGCTCGTGATTGGTCGGGACGAGCTTTCGGTGGTGGAGCGCGAGCTCGCCGTCCGGCGAGTAGTAGAGGAGCGAGTTGTAGATCGTCCCGGGCCGCTCGGGGTCGAGCTCATTGACGCCGATCACGAGCCAGACGCCGTGCTCCTCCGCGGTCGCCGCGAGGCGGTCGGCATCCGGCCCCGGCAGCTCGAGCGACTCGCGGTGCAGGAGCGCGAACGCCTCCTTTGCTCCCGGCTCGCCCCAGCCGGCGAGCGCCTTCGCCCACACCGAGGACGGGTACGCCGGGATGAACGTCTCGGGGAAGACGACGAGCGTTGCGCCGGCGCCCGCCGCCTCGGCGGTCCGCTCGGCGACGCGGTCGAGCGTGCCGGCGCGGTCGAGGATCGCCGGCTCGACCTGGATGCAGGCGGCGGTGACGCGGTTTCTCACGCCCAGTCCGGTGGCTTGTGGCCGCTCGTCCGCGGCGCCGAGACGATCAGCACGGTCGCGTCGGCGTCGCTCCTGTTCACGACGGTCCGATTCGGCTCGGGATCGAGCCTGACGAAGGTTCCCGCCGGGGCGGGATGGTCGTCGCCGTCGATCACCATCGTCACCTCACCCGAAAGGACGATGAAGACCTCTTCCTGGTCGCTCTCGGTCTCGTCGTGCGCCGGGATCGACTCGCCCGGCGGCAGCTCGACGACGTTCATCCCGAAGGACTGGATTCCGAGCGACTTGCGGGCGAGCGCCCACTTCGGAAACGGGCGCTCGAAGTCGTCCATGTGCACGATCGTGTAGCCGGCCATCTCAACCTTCCTCCTGACCCCGCTGTGTCACTCCCAATCTGGCTCCGGATCCGTCCCGACTCCTTCGGCGATGCGGTTGATGTAGTTGAAGTAGGCGATCACCTGGATCGCATCGTGAATCGCCGAGTCGTCCCAGCCGTGCGCGCGCAACGCGTCCGCGTCGGCCGCGCCGACGTCGGCCGGCGTACGCGTGAGCTTGACGGCATAGTCGCAGAGAGCTCGCACGGACGCGGGCAGATCGGCCTGCCGGTAGTCGTGCGCAGCGTGCCGCGCGACCTCCTCGTTTGCGCCCTCAGCACGGAGGTCGTCTGCGTGAGAGTGCGTTCAGTAGTGGCAGTCGTTCTCGCGGGAGACG
The DNA here is from genome assembly GCA_030855545.1 of Actinomycetota bacterium. Lineage (GTDB taxonomy): Bacteria > Actinomycetota > Thermoleophilia > Gaiellales > Gaiellaceae > Gaiellasilicea. The sequence continues at coordinate 14,647 of JALYRA010000312.1, forward strand.
ACGGTCGCGAGCAGCTCGCGCTCCTGGCGCGAGAGGCCGGAGGGGCCGAACATGATCCCCTTGTACAGCTCCATCGAGCGCCGAAGCACACCAGGACGGAGGCTCATCGACTTGACGATGTTGAAAACCTTGCCGGCGCGCGACATCGCTGCGTCGTACTCCGCTGCGAGCGGTCCGCTCGCCTCGTCGACCTCCGTCAGGCGCAAATGGGCCACGCCGGGATTCTCCCCGGTCTGTCAGGGCCGCGCAAATGTTCCGTAAAGGCTTTTGTTTTCCCGTTTGTCCTTCTCCGTTTCAAGCAACAACCACCACGATCTCTCAATGAGCAAACGGAGGACATACGACATGCACACCACATCACGCCGCCGCGTCGGGTTCACGACGCTCGTGGCCGCTGGGCTGGTCGCCTTGGTCGTCGCCGCGACGGCGCTTGCCGCCGCGCCGCGGAACACGGCTCCGCCCACCCTCGACGGCACCTTCCGTCAGGGCCAGACGATCCGCACCTCGAACGGTGAGTGGGCGAACAACCCCTCGTCGTTCTCGTACCGCTGGCTCCGCTGCGACAACAAGAACTGCGCCCGGATCGGCGGGGCGACGGAGAACAGGTACCGCCTCGTCCAGAACGACGTGGGCAAGTCGATCGTCTCCGAGGTCACGGCCCGGAACGGCGACGGCTCGGCGACCGCACGGTCGGCGTTCTCGCCCGTCGTCGCAGACAACGTGGCGCCGCAGAACTCGAGCCCGCCCCGGATCACGGGTACGGCGACCGTCGGAGCGACCCTCACGGCCGACCCCGGCACATGGACCGGAGCCCCGAGCTTCCGGTACAGCTGGCTCCGGTGCGACACCAACGGCGCGAACTGCACCGATACAAGCGCTCGCGGCCAGACGTACGGCGTGCGCGCCGACGATCTCGGTCGCACGCTCCGCGTCCAGGTGCGTGCGACGAATGCCCGCGGCTCGGCGGACGCGAACTCCGCTCAGACCGCCGTCGTTCGCGCCGGCTCGTCCGGATCAGGTCCGGCCGTTCCCGTCACGAGCGTCTCGCTGCCCGACCGGCTCGTGATCTCGGCCGTCTCGTTCAGCCCGACGGCGATCCGCAACCGGAATGACACGGTGACGTTGAACGTCCGCGTCAACGACACGCGCGGCCGGCTCGTTTCGGGCGCACTCGTGCTCGCGAGCGGCGTCCCGTTCGGCCGGATCACGAACATGCCCGAGACCGCGACCAACTCGAACGGCATCGCGACACTGACGTTCCGCCCGACGGCGCGGCTCGCGATCCAGGGCAACACGGCCGTGCAGATCTTCCTGCGCGCCCGCAAGCCGGGCGACAACGTGCTCGCCGGCGTCTCCTCGAGGCGCCTGGTTCAGATCCGCATCGTCCCCGGTTAGTCAACCCTGCGCGACGCGACGAGGGGATCCGCTCCTGCGGATCCCCTCGTCTTGCGTCGACTGAGCGGAGCGGCCCCGGAGTCGAACCGAGCAAGCCGTGGGTTGCACGACCGGGCTGGTTTTGAAGACCAGCTGGGCCACCGGGCCCGTGCCGCTCCGCCGCGAACGCTACCGGGTCAGCGGCTGTACTTGGCCTTGAGGGCCGCGATCGAGGAGGTGTCGTAGAGCGGCGCCTTGGGATCGAGCGCCACGACCTCCTCGCGCACGGGAACGCGCCCGAGATCTTGGCCGAGCTTGCGAGCGCGGCGATGGCAGCCTTCGCAGAGGGTGATCAGGTCGCGGCCTGCCTGTTCCTCGCCGACCGTCGCGTGGGTCAAGTGGTGGGCGCCCGCCCCGGTCGCCGAGCCGCACGAGAGGACTTCGCACACGGGCTGGAGAGCGAGTTGCGCCCGGGCGCGCCGCGACCAGTGGCCGCTCGCGTAGTACGCCGCCGAGTTGAGCGCGAACACGCGCCGGTACACCTCGACCGGCAGCTTGCCACGGCCGTCGGTAGAGCGGCCGTCGCGCCAGCGCTCGACGGCTGTCACCGCGGCCGCCTCGACGGCGTCGCGCCTGCGGGCGACCTCGCGCTGCGACGCCTCGACCGGGCTGACGAGAGGCCTCGTCCCCCGCCGCTCGCGGAGGACGTCCTGCAACGACTTTTTCTCGCTCGTCGGCCGCATTGCTCTGACGGTACTCGTACGAGGCGACCCTGTCGAGGCCGGGTAGACCGCCCGTAACACCGGGGGTAGGCTTGATCCGTGACCTTCCGCTGGATGGTGACTGGGGTGGCCGCGCTGACGCTGGCGGGGGTGAGTTCGGCCGGCGAGGGGACGATCACGGGCAGGTTCGTGGTCACGCGAACGGTCTCGGACAGCCAGTCGTGGCTCGAGTTGCGGACGATCCCGGCGACGACCGCGCGAGCGCTCACTCCGAGGCCGGTTCCGGGCGAGAAGCGCACGGAGTGCTGCGCCCTCTTCTCGCCCGACGGGACGAAGCTCGCCTTCATTCGCCACACGCAACGGACGAGCAAATTGCTGCTGCTCGACATGGAGACAGGCAGGCTCCGAACGGTGGTGCAGCGCCCAGGGTTGCGAAGTTGGGGGTACGTGTGGGCGCGCGACAGCCGTAGCCTGCTCCACTCGACGTACGACCGGCCGGTCGGCAAGGTGCGCCGGTTTCCGGTCGACGGTCCGGGCATGACGATCTCCGAGATCCGCTCCGAAAACGGTGGAACGTGGCCCGAAGGCAGCTCGCCCGACGGATCCGTGGCGCTTGTCGTCGAGAGCGAAGGTGAGTCGCTGTACTTCCACTACGAGGGGCCGGACGTCCTCTACGCGCTCGGCGCCGGCGGTCGAGTCAAGCTCGCGAGCACCCAGAGCATCGGCGGCGCCTCTTGGTCGCCTGAAGGATCCCTCGTGGCGTACACGGCGAACTGCTTCTCGATCTGCAATATCGAGGCTGTGCGACCCGACGGAAGCGGACGCCGCCGGCTCACGCGCTTCGCGACCCGCACGAGCCCGCTGGCGGGATATGACGAGCTCTCCTTCGACTGGGCGGGCCGCGCCGGTGAGATCGTCTACGGCCGCGGCCTGACGCTCCACGGCGTCGATGCTGCGTCGGGCGATCGACGTCGCATTGCGACGCTTCCCTGCCCGCGGCGCCGCTGTGTCGGCCCGTCCCTCTCGATCGTGGCCGTCTCCCGCGAACGGGACGTCGCGATCGTGTTTCTCAGCGACGCACGGAGCATTCACGAAGCCGGTACGCCCGCAGACGATTACCGGCTCTACCAGGTCTCGCTCCTGACGGGCGCCTTCGTCGCAGCCGATCACTTCGAGGACGCCGACGACATCTGGCTCGGACGCTCCCCGTAACGCGTCCTCTAGGGTTCCGGAATGCGAACCCGCCGCCTGGGCAGCTCCGACCTCGACGTGACCGTCGTGGGGCTCGGCTGCAACAATTTCGGCGGCCGCGCGGACGAGGACGCCTCGCGGGCGGTGATCGACGCGGCGCTCGACGCCGGGGTCACGTTCTTCGACACCGCGGACGTCTACGGCAACCGCGGCGGCAGCGAGGAGATCATCGGCCGCGCGCTCGCAGGGCGGCGCGACCAGGTCGTCCTCGCCACGAAGTTCGGCCACGACCTCGGCGACGGCGAGACCGCGCGCGGCGCCCGCCCCTACATCCGCAAGGCGGTCGAGGCCTCGCTTCGCCGGCTCCAGACCGACCGGATCGACCTCTACCAGTACCACCTGCCCGACGAGGTGACGCCGATCGAGGACACGCTCGAGGCGCTGCACGAGCTCGTGCAGGAGGGAAAGGTTCGCGCGATCGGCTCGTCGAACTTCACGGCGCAGCAGGTCGAGGAGGCACATGCGATCGCCGCCGAGCGCGGGCTGACGCCGTTCGTCTCCGAGCAGAGCGAGTACTCCTGGCTCGCACGCGACGCGGAGGCCGAGCTTCTGCCCGCCTGCGCGCGCCTCGGGGTCGGCTTCATCCCGTACTTCCCGCTCGCGAGCGGCATCCTCACCGGCAAGTACCGCCCCGGGGAGGCGCCGCCGGAGGGGACGCGGCTGCACGGTCGGGAGATCGAGGCCGGCCATCACGAGCACGTCGAGCGTCTGCGCGCGGTCGGCGACCGTCACGGCGTCTCGCTGCTCCAGCTCGCGATCGGCGGGCTCGCCGCCGTTCCGGGCGTCGCGTCCGTGATCGCCGGCGCGACGAAGCCCGAGCAGGTGCGCGCGAACGCCGAGGCCGGAGCCTGGGAGCCGGACGAGGGCGTCCTGCACGAGATCCGCGCAGCCCTCTAGTGCTCGCCGAGATCGCGGCCGCGGCGCTCGTCTGCCTCGACCCCGGCCACGCGACCGCCCCCGAGATCGGACGCCAGGTCGAGCCGATCGGGCCGGGATCGTCGACGCTGAAGCTCAAGGATCCAGGCGGCGCTCCCGGGGAGGCGCCGGTCGCGTTCGCGATCGCCCGCCGCACGCGGGCGCTGCTGCTCGCCAGAGGGTTCCGCGTCGCGATGACGCGCGACGGGTCCGGCTACCGGGGCGGCAACCGCGAGCGCGCGCGCTTTTGCAATGCGCGCGGCGCCGCGCTGATGATCCGCATCCACGCCGACGGGTCGAGCGACCCCGGCGTCCGCGGGATCTCGACGCTCCTGCCGGCGCTCCGCCGAGGCTGGACGAGCGACATCTACGGCGCGAGCCGCCACGCTGGTGCCCTGCTGCAGCGGGAAATGGTTGCTGCCACCGGCGCACGCGACCTCGGGCTCGTCGAGCGGAGCGATCTGACCGGCTTCAACTGGGCAGACGTGCCGGCCGTCCTCGTCGAGACGGGCTTCATGTCGAACCCGCGCGAGGCGGCGCTCCTGCGCTCGGCTGGATATCAGCAGAAGCTCGCTGGCGCCATCGCCCGCGGCGCTCAGCGCTTCGTTGCGGGACGCTCACGTCGGTGAGCGGAGGTCAGTCCACTCACGTCGCTCAGATTCACTGACACGCGACGGACGAATCGCCCGGTTCCACGGCCTGACGCTGAGCTACGCCTCCCAGGGATCGGCGGCGCCCGGCTCGGCCGGCTTGCGGCGGCGGAGGCCGAAGCGCCGTTTCGGCGCGACCTCCGGCGCGGGTTCGACCTCGGCAGCTTCTGGCTCGACGGATTCGACAGGAAGTTTCGTCACGATCGTCTGCGACTCGGGATCCGGCCCCGCTTCGACGACGGTCGCCTGGACGACGGGCATGTCCCACGGGCCGGTCGCGTCGGCCGCCTGACCCGCGCCGGCCTGCGGCGCGACGTCGTCGAGCCGCCAGCGCGAGCTTTTCGCCGCGGCCGCCCACTCCGCGAGGGCAACGAGGGCCCAGGCGGCGGCCATGACGACGACGATCCACGCGACCGAGAGATCGGCGAGCCCGGCGAAGACGGCGACGAGGATGAGGAAGATCCCCTCGAGCGCGAGCCGCGGCACGGCGAGGCCGCGGACGACCGGAGACGGCACGGCGCCGACCCAGTCGGGTGAGAGCGCCACGGCAGACCGCTCGACCGGCCAGACCTCGTTGTCGAACCGCGTGCGGTCGCCTGCGGGTCGAGCCGGCACCGCCCGCTCGGCGCGCAGGGAATGGAGCTCCTCGCGTAACTCGGAGGCGACGCTCTCGAGTTCCTGCACCCGTTCGGCGAACGTCGCGAACGCCTCCTCCACGCGTGCAGGGTCGTAGCCCTCCTCCACCTCGGGCAGGTCGCGGGTCCGCGGCAGCTTGCTCATCTCGTCAAAGTATGCCGCGCGGCCGAAGAAGCCTGCTCAGACGGACTTTCCGCCGACGCCGGCTGCGATCTCGGCGACACGCCCGCCCGCGCGGAGCGGGGGCGTCCTGCCCCCGGCGCCGTCGGCGACTCCTTCGAGCAGCTCGCGGATCGTCTCGATCCCGTCGCGCGTCGGCTCCCAGCCGAGCTCCTCCCGCGCGCGGGTGCAGTCGAGCAGCGGCGCGCCGAGCGCGAGGTCGATCCAGTCGGGCGAGGTCGGGTGCAAGCGGAGCAGCCAGGTGAGCCCGGCGGCCGCTCGGGCAGCTTTCGCCGGGATCGTCAGCGAGCGCACGCCGAGCGCCTGCGCGAGCCGCCTGCCGTCGATCGGAGGCTCCGCCGCCACGTTGAAGGCGCCGCGGACGTCGCGCGTCGCGGCCAGGCGATACGCCTCACCGACATCGTGCGAGTGGACGAGCTGGACGACGGCGCCGCGGATGTGCGGCAGGACGGGAAGACGGCCCGGCTTCAGTAGCGGGCTCGGGAGAAACGGCCCGAAGAAGAGACGCCGCACCTCCTCCGCGGACTCGCGCTTCATGATCAGTCCGGGACGCAGCCGGACGATGCGCATGTCGCGATGATTCGCCTCGAAGACGTCGAGCCGCCGCTCGAGCTCCGCCTTGTGGCGCGAGTACCAGCTCGCCCGAACCCCCTCCCGCGGCCAGCTCTCGGTGACGCGCTCCGTCGTCCCCGGCGAGTACACCCCGATCGACGAGGCGACGACGAGGGCCTTGACGCCCGCCTCCGCTGCGGCGGCGAAGACCCGCGACGACCCCTCGACGTTGACGCGCCAGAGCGCATCCTTGTCGCGCGAAGGCTGAATCAGCCAGGCGAGATGGACGACGCAGTCGGCGCCGGCGAAGTGCGGGACGAGGTCATCGGAGACGACGTCCGCCGCTGCAAACTCTGTCTTCGGGTAGACCGCGGTCGCGTGCCTCCGGGCGAGCCCGAGGATGGAGTCGACGGCATCGTCGCGTCCGAGCGCCTCGAGCACGCTCGTGCCGACGTTCCCGGTGGCTCCGACGACGACGATCCGCATCCGGGACATCTGCCCGGAGTCGGCCGGACTTACTCGTCGCGGTGCATCTCGCCGAGCGCCTGCTGGGCCTTCTCGTGGATCGCGCGGCGCCGCTCCTCGATCGAGCGTCCTTCGCCGACCTCGTCGACAGGCTGACCTTCGGCGGCGTCGAACTCGTCGCGGTCGTCGGCCGCCCCGCGGGCCTCGTCCAGCCTCGCGCGCAACTCCGACGCCGGGTCGGCGGTCGGCACCGATGGCCTGCGTCTCAGCCGCAGCAGTGCCGCGAGGCCGAGCGCGCCGGCAAGCCATGCGAGTCCCCGTCTCATCGGCGCGATGCTACTCTAGGAACCGCTTCCTGCCTCGTCTTCGCGTGCGCCGTTCCCGTCACACGCTTGCCGTCGAGGCCGCCTAAGACCAGGGGAAGCCCGACGGCCAAGCCGGAAGGGAGAGTGACCGGGAACATGATCGACTACGAAATCTTGCTGATGCTGGACCCCGACCTGCCCGAGGAGCGGCAGGAGGAGATCGTCAAGCGCACGCGCGACCTCGTCGAGAAGGACGGCGGGCGCTGGGACGGCCAGGACGCCTGGGGCCGCCGCAAGCTCGCCTACGAGATCGACAAGAAGAGCGACGGCGTGTATCACCTGCTCTCGTTCTCGACCGACGGCGACACACTCGACGAGATCTCGCGCGTCCTCAAGATCGACGACGACGTCATGCGGCACCTCGCCACACGTCGGTACCGGCCGGGTTCGACTCAGCCAGTAGCGGTGGGCGGGCCGGCGCGCGAGGATGTCACCCCATCATCCGCGCCGATCGAGGAGGACGAATAGTGGCTGGCGACATCAACACCGTGGTTCTGGTTGGACGGTTGACGCGTGATCCCGAGTTGAAGCACCTACCTTCGGGCACACCGGTTCTCGAGATGGGTTTGGCGGTCAACGGCCGTCGCCAGGACGAAACCGGCGGCTGGGTAGACAAACCCAACTTCTTCGACGTGAAGGTCTTCGGCAACCAGGCCGAGTCACTCTCGCGCAACCTCGTGAAGGGTCGGCGCATCGGGGTCGACGGCAGGCTCGACTGGAGCTCGTGGGATGCGCAGGACGGCACCAAGCGCTCCAAGGTCGAAGTCATCGCGCAGTCGGTGCAGTTCCTCGACAGCAAGTTCGATGGCGAGGGCGGCGGCCAGCAGTTCGTACCCGCCAGCGCCTCGAAGAGCTCGTCCGACGACTTCCCCGCAGCCGCGGCCGACGACGACATCCCGTTCTAGGAGCATCGATATGGCCCAACCGAAAACGCAGCAAACGCGCAGCAAGCGTCCCGGCTCGTCGCTCGCCCCCGGGCGGCGCAAGAGTTGCCTCTTCTGCAAGGACAAGGTCGAAGAGGTCGACTACAAGAACCTGAACCAGCTCCGGCGCTACATCTCGGAGAAGGGAAAGATCCGCAACCGCCGCATCAGCGGCGCCTGCCGGCGGCACCAGCGTCAGGTCGCCGTCGCGGTCAAGCGGGCACGCGAGATGGCGCTCCTGCCCTACGTGGAGGAGCGCTAGATGGAAGTGATCCTGCTCAGCGACGTCGACAAGGTCGGGCTTCGCGGCGAGGTGGTGAACGTCGCCCGCGGCTACGCTCGCAACTTCCTGCTGCCGCGGCGGCTCGCCGAGCTCGCAACGCCGGGACGCGTGGCCGAGGTGAAACGGCTCGAGGGCCAGCGCGCGCGCAACGAGGCCCGCACGGTCGACCAGGCGAACGAGATCGCGGACGTCCTCCGTGCGGCGGAACTGCGCTTCGACGTCAAGGCTGGCCCGACCGGCGCGCTCTTCGGCTCGGTGACGACGACCGACATCGCCGACCAGATCTGGGAGAAGCACAAGGTCCGCGTCGACCGCAAGAAGATCGGCACGGACTCGATCCGCCGGATCGGCCGCCACGCGGTTCCGATCCAGATCTTCGAGGACGTCACCGTCGACGTGCGCACGCTCGTCGTCCCCGAAGGCGGCGAGCTGCCGCCCGAGGCGGAGCTGGCCGCGATGGAGGCGGCCGAGGCAGAGGCCCAGGCCGCTGTCGAGGCAGAGGCCGAGGCGCACCGCGCCGAGGCTGCCGCTGCAGTCGAGGCGGAGTTCGAGGCCGAGGACGCCGAGGAGACCGAGGAGACCGAGGAGACCGATGTCTCGGAGGAGGCCGCTCCGCTCTCGGCCGACGAGCCGGCCGAAGGCGATCCCGACACACCGCCCCCGGCGGAGGACGAGCAGCAGTAGTTTCCCACAGCGCGCTCCACAGGCCTGTGGAGCGCGCTGTGAACTTCCCGCTCCCTCCGGCAGAAGCGGACATGTCCCTTGTGGACAACGGTGTAGCCGGACGGACGCCGTCGGTGGAGAACCTCACGAACGCGCGTTCTTTCTCCCTGCACAGCGGCGGCGCGAGCTTCCACAGCTGTCTGTGAATCCCCAGCCGTTGAGGCCGTCCGCCGCTGCGGCTTAACTGAGACCCATGGCCCAGATCGCCGCCATGCCTCCTTCGGGGGCTCCGCCGACGGGAAACCAGTCGCCACACGTCCCGCCGCAAAACCTGGAGGCGGAGGAGTCGGTGCTGGGCGCGATGCTGCTCTCGCCCGGCGCGATCGGCGCCGTCACCGAGATCCTCTCCGCCGACGACTTCTACCGCGAGAGCCACGGCACCGTCTACCGAGCGTGTCTCGCCCTCTATCAGCAGGGCGAGCCGGTCGACGCGATCACGCTCGTCGACTCGCTGGAGGAGCGAGGCGAACTCGAGCAGGTCGGCGGGCGGTCGCGCATCCACGAGCTCGCGGCCCTCGTCCCAGCCACGGCGAACGCGGCCCACTACGCGCGGATCGTGCGCGAGATGGCGACGCTACGAGGACTCGTCCGGGCCGGAGCAGAGATCGCGCGACTCGGACAGGACCGCCCCGGTGAGACGACCGACCTCGTCGACCGTGCCGAGCAGATCGTCTTCGACCTCGCCCAGCAGCGGGTGACCAGCGACTTCAGCCACATCGAGGGCCTGCTGAAGGAGAGCTTCGAGCGGATCATGCACCTGTACGAGGCCGGCGCCGACGTCACCGGCATCCCCACCGGCTTCAAGGAGCTCGACAAGCTGACCTCGGGCTTCCAGCCCGGCAACCTGATCATCATCGCGGCGCGGCCGTCGATGGGGAAGTCGGCGCTCGCGCTCCAGATGGCGCAGAACCTCGCCGTGCGCAACGACATCCCGGTCGCGCTCTTCACACTCGAGATGTCGGCGAGCGAGGTGACGCAACGGATGATGTGCAGCGAGGCCCGCGTCGAGTCGCAGAGCCTCCGCACCGGCAAGCTGAAGCCGGAGGACTGGCCGCGGCTCACCGCCGCGTGCGACAAGCTGATGAAGGCTCCGATCTGGGTCGACGACACCGGCTCGGTGACGATGATGGAGATCCGCTCGAAGGCGCGGCGGCTGAAGTCGCGCGAGCCGAGACTCGGCCTGATCATCGTCGACTATCTGCAGCTGATGACCTCGGGCGGGAACTCCGAGAACCGCGTCCAGGAGGTCTCCCAGATCTCGCGCCAGCTGAAGGTGCTCGCCCGCGACCTCGAGGTGCCGATCGTGGCGCTCTCCCAGCTCTCGCGCGCGGTCGAGCAGCGGCACGACAAGCGGCCGATCCTGTCCGACCTGCGCGAATCGGGCTCGATCGAGCAGGACGCCGACCTGGTCGGCTTCGTGTACCGCGACGAGTACTACAACGGCGAGGAGTCGGACAGCCAGGGGATCGCCGAGCTGATCCTCGCCAAGCACCGGAACGGGCCGACCGACACGATCAAGCTCTCGTTTCTCAAGCGCTACGCGAAGTTCGCAGACCTGGCAGCCGCCTAGCAGGAAAGGGGACCGGAGATGATCGATCAGACGATCTGGCTGGCACCGAGAGCGACGGCGTACACCGTCCTCTGCGAGGAGTGCAGCGCCGAGCACGGGTATCTCGGCGCGCAGGTGGAAGGGCGCCTCGAGCTGGAACGCGAGCACAGCGCGGTCAGCTGCGCCCGTGGTCACGCGATCAGCATCCAGCGCGCGAATCGCGAACCCATCGGCGTGCAACTCCACTAGATCGGGCACACTCTCGCGGTGCCTGCCACCGTCATCGTCGGTGCGCAGTGGGGCGACGAAGGCAAGGGCAAGATCGTCGACCTACTCGCGCAGGACTCGGATCTCGTCTGCCGCTACCAGGGCGGCCCGAATGCCGGGCACACGGTCATCGTCGACGGCGAGACCTTCAAGTTCCGCCACCTTCCGTCGGGGATCCTCTCCGGGAAGACGAGCGTCCTCGGCGCCGGCTGCGTCGTCGATCCGGAGGTGCTGCTCGAGGAAATCGACGGGCTCGAGAAGCGTGGAATCTCGTCCGCGCCGCTGAAGATCTCCGGCAACGCGCACCTGATCATGCCGTGGCACATCGCGATCGACGGCGCCGGCGAGAAGCGGCTCGGCAAGCTCCAGATCGGAACGACGCGCCGCGGAATCGGGCCCTGCTACGCCGACAAGGCCGCACGGCTCGGGATCCGCGTTCAGGACCTGCTCGACCCGAAGATCCTGCGCCAGAAGATCGAGACCGCCCTCGCCGAGAAGAACATCTGGCTCGAGCGGGTATACGAGCTCGAGCCGTTCGCCCTCGACGAGGTCGCATCGCGCCACGAGGCCTTCGCGCAGCGGCTGCGTCCGTTCGTCGCGGACACGTCCCTTCTCGTCGACCGCGCGCTCACCGAGAGGCAGCGCGTGCTGCTCGAGGGCGCACAGGGGACGCTGCTCGACCTCGACCACGGCACCTATCCGTTCGTCACCTCGTCGAACCCGATCGCGGGTGCGGCCGCAACCGGAATCGGAATCGGACCGACGCGGATCGACGCTGTGGTCGGCGTCTCGAAGGCGTACGTGACGCGCGTCGGCGCGGGGCCGTTTCCGAGCGAGATGGACCCGCAGCTGGCGACGCAGGTGCGCGAGCTTGGCCAGGAGTACGGGACGGTGACCGGGCGCGACCGCCGGCCGGGCTGGCTCGACCTCGTCGCGCTCCGCTACGCCGTCCGCCTGAACGGGATCACGTCGCTGGCGCTGACGAAGCTCGACGTCCTCTCGGCGTTCGACGAGCTCGAGGTCTGCACCGCCTACCGGCTGCCCGACGGGACGGAGACGCGCGACTTCCCTGCCCACCAGAGCGACTTCCACCATGCCGAGCCGGTCTTCGACACCGTGCCCGGTTGGGCGGAGGCGCTCGACGACTGCGCCACCCTCACCGATCTTCCTCCGGCTGCGCGCGCCTACGTCGAGCGGGTCGAGCAGGAGCTCGGCGTGCCGGTCGAGCTCGTCGGCACAGGGGCCGCGCGCGAGCAGGTGCTCGCGAGGGCCTAGCTAACCCTCTTCGGTGATGCCTGGCCGCACGGCGTTGCGGATGAGGCGCAGGTTCTCGACAGCCATCCCGACATCGCCCGCGTCGACTTCGTCCCCCCGCTCGACGCGATCGGCGACCTCGCGAGCAGAGCGGTACGCGTTACCGAGGTCGTCGTCCTGGCCGTCGAGATCGAGTGTCTCATCGACGAGATCGCACGCAGCGGAGATCGCGCCGCGTGGGTCCTCGGCCAGATCCTCCTCGAGCTGCGACCAGCGGGTCTCCCATTCGTGCAGGTCGAGTCCGGGTTCGACGTCGCTCATGCGAAGCGTCATGCGCGGCGGCGGCGCACGTCAAACGTGGGAAGTAGACTCGGCCGCCGTGAAGGTGCTCCTGGTCGGGTCGGGCGGGCGCGAGCATGCGCTCGCCTGGAAGCTCACCCAGGCTCCAGGTCTGACTGCGCTTCATGCCGCGCCGGGGAACCCCGGAATCGCCCAGCTCGGCCATTGCCATCCCGTCCACGCCGAGGACGGCGAAGCGCTGCTCGGGCTCGCGCGGAGCCTTGACGCGGACCTGGCGGTGATCGGTCCGGAGGCGCCGCTCGTCGGCGGAGTCGCCGACCTGCTGCGCCGCAACGGAGTTCCGGCCTTCGGACCTGGCTCGGCGGCTGCCCGGATCGAAGGGTCGAAGAGCTTCGCCAAGGACGTGATGGCGGCGGCCGGAGTGCCGACGGCGGAGTCGCTCGCGGTCGCGCGCCCGCCTTGTGTCGTCAAGGTTGACGGGCTCGCGGCCGGCAAGGGCGTCTTCATCTGCGAGACCGCGGACGAGCTCGACGCGAGCCTGCGCGCCGCGGCAGCGTTCCCGGGGCCGATCGTGATCGAGGAGCTCCTTGCCGGCGCCGAGGTATCCGTCTTCGCGCTCTCCGACGGTCGGCGCGTCGTCCCTCTCGCGGCGGCGCAGGACTTCAAGCGGATCGGCGACGGAGACACCGGCCCGAACACCGGCGGCATGGGGTCGTACTCCCCCGTGCCCGAGTTCGGCGCAGGCGAGACAGCGGAGCTCGTTTCGCAGGTGCACCAGCCCGTCGTGGACGAGTTGGCACGGCGGGGGATGCCGTTCGTCGGTGTCCTCTTCGCCGGCTTGATGCTGACGGAGTCCGGACCGAAGGTGCTCGAGTTCAACGCCCGCTTCGGCGATCCCGAGACGCAGTCGGTCCTGCCGCTGCTCGAAGGCGACTTCCTCGGCGCGCTCGCGGCCGCGGCGGGCGGCGACCTCGATGGTGTCGAGCTCACTGCCTCGAGCGAGTCGGCCGTGACTGTCGTCGTCGCGGCCGGCGGCTATCCGTCCGCGTCGGACTCGGGCACGACGATCGAGGGCATCGGGAGCGCCGAGGCGACCGGAGCGCTCGTCTTCCACGCCGGCACGGCGCTCCGAGGGGACCGTCTCGTCACGAACGGCGGCCGGATCCTGAGCGTCACCGGCGTCGGAGCCACGCTTGCAGAGGCGAGGGAGCGCGCCTACGCGGGCTGCGATCGCATCGACTTCGCCGGCATGCAGCACCGGCGTGACATTGCGCTGGCGGCAGCCGAGCCCCGCCGAGACGGACGCTAGACTCGCTCGGGTGATTCCTCGCTACTCCCGCCCGGCCATGTCGGCGATCTGGTCGGACGAGGCGAAGCTGCAACGGTGGCTCGACGTCGAGCTCGCAGCCCTCGAAGGCTGGGCGGAGACGGGGGCGGTGCCGCGCGATGTCGTCGACGCGATTCGTACGGGAGCTGTCGCCCCGAGTCCCGCGCTTGTGGCCGAAATCGAGGCGCGGACGCACCACGACGTCGCGGCCTTCGTCGACGCGGTCGCCGAGCAACTCGGCGACGAGGGGCGCTGGTTCCACTACGGGCTGACGTCATCGGACGTCGTCGATACAGCGCTCTCGCTTCAGATCCGCGAGGCCGGCTCGCTCGTCCTCGAAGGAATCGACCGCGCCTTCGTGGCCGTCGCCGGAGGCGCGGAGGAGCACCGCGACACGGTCACGATCGGGCGGACGCACGGGGTCCATGCGGAGCCGACGACGTTCGGGCTGAAGCTCGCCGGCTGGGCATTCGCCCTCGAGCGCGATCGCGATCGGCTCGTGCATGCACTCGAGGGGATGCGCGTCGGCAAGCTCTCGGGCGCCGTCGGGACGTATGCGGCGGCGGACCCGGAGGTCGAGCGCGTCGCATGCGAGCGGCTCGGCCTCGAGCCGGCGCCGAGCTCGACGCAGATCCTGCAGCGGGACCGGCACGCCGAGGTGCTGAACGCCCTGGCGTTGATCGCCTCCTCGTTGGAACGGTTCGCGCTCGAGCTCCGTCACCTCGCACGCACCGAGGTGCGGGAAGTCGAGGAGCCGTTCGGAAGCGGGCAGAAGGGCTCGTCCGCGATGCCGCACAAGCGCAATCCGATCGTCTCCGAGCGGATCTGCGGGCTCGCCCGCGTCGTCCGCGGCGCCGCGATCGTGGGGCTCGAGAACGTCGCGCTCTGGCACGAGCGCGACATCTCGCACTCCTCGGCCGAGCGGGTCGTCTTTCCCGATGCCTTCCTCGCGGTCGACTACATGCTGGACCGTTTCGCCTGGCTCATGGAGGGCCTGGTTGTGCGAACCGAGCGGATGCGCGAGAACCTCGACGCGAGCCACCGCCTCTACTTCAGCCAGCGGCTCTTGCTCGCGCTCGTCGATGCAGGCCTCCCCCGTGACGACGCCTATCGGATCGTGCAGCGCCACGCGATGCGTGCGTGGGACGAAGGGATCGACTTTCCAGAGCTTGTCCGTGGCGATACGGAGATCAACCGCCGGGTCGACCTCGAGGCGGTCTTCGACCTCGGCGCCTACACGCGGAACATCGGCATCGTCTTCGATCGGCTCGGCGCCCTCCGCAGGGAGCACGTCCATGCCTGAGGCAGCGGTGCATGTCGCGAGCGGCAAGGTCCGGGAGCTCTACGCGCTCGGCGACGACCGGCTTCTTCTCGTCGCTTCCGACCGAATCTCGACCTTCGACGTGATCCTGCCCACCGAAGTGCCGGACAAGGGCCGCGTCCTCACCGGCCTCTCGGCGTTCTGGTTCGCGCGCACCCGCCACATCGTCCCGAATCACCTGCTCGTCCTCCGCGGCGACGCGCGGTCGCTCGAGTGCCGCCGTTTGGAGATGCTGCCCGTCGAGGTCGTCGTCCGCGGCTACCTCGCCGGCTCGGGCTGGAAGGACTACCTCGCCGACGGCTCGGTCTGCGGCCACGCCCTGCCCGCGGGGCTCGTCGAGTCGGATCGCCTGCCGGAGCCGATCGTGACACCGGCGACGAAGGCGGAAACGGGACACGACGAGAACATCGACGCGGCCGGCGCCGCCTCGCTCGTTGGCGCCGAGCGTTGGGCCGAGGTCGAGGCAGTTGCGCTCGATCTCTACCGCTTCGCGTCGGCGCACGCGGAGGCGCGCGGGATCATTCTCGCCGACACGAAGTTCGAGCTCGGGTTGGACCAGGCAGGGATGCTCGTCCTCGGGGACGAGGCGCTGACGCCTGACTCGTCACGATTCTGGCCCGCCGATACGTACCGGCCGGGCGGCCCGCAACCGTCATACGACAAGCAGTACGTGCGCGACTACTGCGAGAGCCTCGGCTGGGACAAGGCAGCGCCCGGGCCGGACGTGCCCGCGGAGATCGTCGCCGGGACGCGCGCGCGCTATGTCGAGGCGTTCGAGTTGTTGACGGAGCTCGCGTTCGACGACTACCTCGCCGACCCGCAGGCGGTGCTGCGGTGAAGGTGACCGTCCTCGTTCGGCCCAAGGAAGGCATCCTCGACCCGCAGGGCGAGGCGGTGCGTGGGTCGCTGCGCAAGCTCGGGTTTGCGGTCGGCGGCGCCCGTGTGGGCCGGCTCGTCGACCTCGAGGTCGACGCTGCGAGCTCGCAGGAGGCCAAGGCCCAAGTCGAGCGCATGTGCCAGGAATTGCTCGCAAACCCGCTGATCGAGAGCTTCGAGATCGAGGTCGACGGCGGGTGACCCGACGGCCGAAGATCGCGGTCCTCGTCTTCCCGGGGTCGAACGACGA
>JALYRA010000329.1 GCA_030855545.1 Actinomycetota bacterium
CGCACTCCGGCGACTCTCGCCGTCGGCTACCTGCCGCAGGAGCACGAGCGCAGGCCGGGCGAGACGTTGCTCGGCTATCTGGCGCGGCGCACCGGTGTTGCCGAGGCGGATGCCGACGTCCTGCGGCACACCGCCGCCTGGAGCCCGGATGCATACGCGTCCGCGCTCGAGCGCTATCTCGCCCTCGGTGGCGCCGACCTCCAAGCGCGCGCCGGCGTTGTCTGCGCCGAGCTCGGGCTCCCGGTTTCGCTCGAGCAGGAGACGGCGACGCTCTCCGGCGGCGAGGCGGCCCGCGTTGCCCTTGCCGCGATCCTGCTCTCTCGCTTCGATCTCCTCCTCCTCGACGAGCCGACGAACGACCTCGACTTCGACGGGCTCGACCGGCTGGAGCGCTTCGTCGACGAGTTCCAGGGCGGGATCGCCGTCGTCTCGCACGACCGTGTCTTCCTCGACCGCACCGTCACGCGAGTCGCGGAGATCGACCCGTGGACGGGCCGGCTTCGCGAGTACGCGGGCGGCTGGAGCGAGTTCGCCGCAGCACGCGAGCTGGCGCGAAAGAAGCAGTACCAGGAGTTCGAGCAGGCGCAGGACCGCCGGCGCGAGATCGAGGCGCTGCTGCACGAGCGGCGCAACCAGGCGCGCGCTGGTGGAGGGTTCCTCGCCAAGGCAACGGGTGGATCGGATCGCCGCGGCACGAAGGCGCTATCCGGAAAGGTTCGCCAAGCGGCGAAGGCGCTCGAACGGGTCGAGCACGTCGAGAAGCCATACGAGCCGTGGGAGCTCCACCTCTCGCTCGCCGCCGGCCAGCGCCCCGGCGACCGCGTCGCCTCGCTCGAGCACGCGATCGGCGAGCGTGGCGCCTTTCGGCTCGGTCCGATCGACCTCGACCTCGCCCCGGGGGAGCGCGTCGCCGTGACCGGACGGAACGGAAGCGGCAAGTCGACGCTGCTGGCGCTGCTGCTCGGCGAGCTCCCGCTGACAGGCGGCAGCCGTCACGTCGGTCGCTCGACCGTCATCGGCACACTCGACCAGCGCCGCGAGCCGTACTCGGGCGATGAGACGCTGTCGGACTCGTTCACCCGCCGTACGGCGCTCGGCCCGGGGGAAGCGAGGACGCTCCTGGCGAAGTTCAACCTGACCGCGGAGCACGTCGAGCGCCCCGGATCGACGCTGTCGCCCGGCGAGCGGACGCGCGCGAACCTGGCCGAGTTGATGGCGCGCGGGATCAACCTGCTCGTCCTCGACGAGCCGACGAACCATCTTGATCTCGAGGCGATCGAGGAGCTCGAAACCGCGCTCGCCGCCTATGACGGAACCCTCGTCGTCGTCTCGCACGACCGTCGTTTCCTCGAGGCCGTCGCGCCCACCAGGTCAATCGGGCTCTAGCTATACTCCGCAACCGCTCATGGCCGTCCCCAAGAAAAAAACCTCGAAGGCCCGCCGCGACAAGCGCCGCGCGCAGCACGGGATCGAGGCGCCGCGCGTGAACGTCTGCCCGACCTGCGGCCAGCCCAAGCGGCCACATCGCGTCTGCCCGACGTGCCACACGTACAAGGGCCGCGAGATCGAGCCGCTCCGCACTCCGGTTCCGTAGCGTTGGCCCGCATCGCGCTCGATGCGCTGGGAGGCGACCGGGGGCCTGACGAGATCGTCGCGGGCGCGCTCGACGCGACCGCCGACGGGATCGAGGTCATCCTCTTCGGGCCCGCCGGGCTCGACACGCGCGGCCTCCCGCACGTGGAGACGACCGACGTGATCGGGATGGACGAGAAGCCCGCCGAGGCGGTGCGCGCGAAGCCGGACTCGTCGCTCGTCGCCGCCCACCTCGCTGTTGCCGACGGTCGGGCCGACGCTGTCGTCTCGGCGGGAAACACCGGCGCGATGCTCGCCGCCGGGCTGATTCACCTTCGTAGGCTCCCGGGCGTGATGCGCCCCGCGATCGCCGTTCCGATTCCCACCCGGCGCGGCCCGTCCGTCCTGCTCGATTCGGGCGCCAATGCGGACGGCCGGGCCGAGCACCTGCTGCAGTTCGGGATCATGGGCGCGATTTTCGCGGAGGAGATCCTGGAGATTCCCAACCCGGAGGTGCGGCTGCTTTCGATCGGCGAGGAACCGGAGAAGGGGAATCAGCTGACGCTGGAGGCGCACGCGCTGCTGGCAGAGAGTGAGCTCCGGTTCGCCGGGAACGCCGAGAGCCGTGACCTCCTCGCCGGCGCCGCCGACGTCGTCGTCTGCGACGGCTTCACCGGCAACGTGGCGCTGAAGCTGCTCGAAGGGACGATCAAGACCGTGCTCGAGGCACTGCGCGACGAGATCGCCGCGACGCCGCGAACGAAGCTCGGCGGCCTGCTGATCCGACCCGCCGCGCGCCGCGTGCGTACGCGCCTCGATCCCGACACGTACGGCGGCGCGTATCTACTCGGCCTGCGCGGGCTCTCGGTGATCGCGCACGGAAACTCGTCCCGCAGGGCAATCTCGAACGCGATCCGTCTCGCTGCCCGCGGCGTCGACCACGACGTCGTCGGCCGCCTCGCCGCGCGCCTGCCGGAACGCACGCCGACGACGGCTGTATGATCGTGCGCGCTTTCGCCCACACGCCATCAAGGAGTCGATTTGGCAGCGTCGCGTGAAGAAGTGTTCGATCGGGTCAAGGACGTCCTGACCGAGCAGCTCGGCGTCGAGGAGACGGAGATCACCGAGGAAGCGTCGTTCCAGGAGGACCTGGACGCCGACTCGCTCGATCTCGTCGAGCTGATCATGGAGCTCGAAGATCAGTTCGGGATCAAGATCTCGGACGATGATGCCCAGAAGATCACGACTGTCGGGCAGGCCGTCGACTACGTCTCGACGCACCAGTAGCGTCTCGCCGACGGGCGACCCGGCTCCGCTCGGGCGCTTGATCGACGCACTTCCGCGCGAGCGGATCGAGCACGTCTTCACCCATACCTCGTGGGCGCCCGACCGGGCGTCGTCGTACGAGCGGATGGAGTTTCTCGGCGACAGCGTGCTCGAGCTCGCGATCGCCAAGGAACTCTACGACCGTTACCCGGACGCGTCCGAGGGGCGGCTCGCCAAGATCCGGTCGCACGTCGTCTCCCGCCAGAGCTGCGCCGCGGTGGCTCGTGAGCTGAGGCTCGGCGAGCGGCTGGCCGAGGCGGCGGAGACGGCCGGAGAGGGCCTGCCCACCGACGAGCTCGCCCGCATCGTCAAGAGCCGCAACGTCACGGCTGCCTTGCTCGAGGCGGCGATCGCCGCCCTCTTCCTCGAGCACGGCTACCAGCCGATCGAGCACGCGATCGTGGCCGCGTTCTCGGACCGAATCGAGTACGCCCGCACGACCCACGTCGACCACAAGACGGAACTACAGGAAGCGCTCGCGCGGAGCGGCCGGAGCGTCGCCTACGTCGTGACGGACATGGAAGGGCCGGCCCACGAGCGCTACTTCTCCTGTGCGGCCCACATCGACGGCGAAGCGCTCGGGACCGGATCCGGCCGGACGAAGAAAGAGGCCGAGCAGGCGGCCGCCAAGGAGGCGCTGGCGGCGATCGCCGCTGGCGACTAGCCGGCTAGCCGAGGAGGCGGCGGTGCAGCTCCTGGGTCGGCGCGCTCGGCGCCGCGCCCAGCACGTCCCGGAGGCGGTGCCGCAGCCGGTCGTAGACGAGCAGCGCCTCGGCTGCGTTGCCGCGGGCGGCGAGCGTCTCCATCAGCAGGCGGTGCCCGCTCTCGCGGTAGGGAGCGCGGGCGATCAGGCTTCGGGCGGCGCGTTCCGCCGTGTCGAGCTCGCCGCCACCGATCTCGACGCACGCCCTGCCCACGAGCTCGAGCGACCGAATCAGGATCTCCTCGAGCCGCCGGCGCTGCTCGTCGATCCAGGGCGCGTCCTCGCCGGGGAGGAAGGCGCGCGCCGTAACGTGCTGAGCCACGCGGCCCGGTCCCCAGGCGCCGGCAAAGTCGCCCTTCGCAACGGCGCTCTCGGCGCGGTGCAGACTCTCGGAGGCCGCTTCGACGTCGATCCAGGCGCAGTCGGGGAGCGCGAGCCGCACCTCGCCGCGCCCGTCGAGCGGAACCGCGGTGCGCAGCTTCGAGAGCAGCGGGCTGAGGCGGTCGGACGCGCCGGGCTCGGCCCAGAGTGCGTTCGCGAGCTCGTCGCGGGGCACCGGCCGGTGCCGGTTGACCGTCAGGAACGCGAACGCGAGCCGGCCTTGTCGACCGGGGAGCTCGCCCTCGACGCGGTGCCCGTCGATCCGTGCGACGAGCCGGCCGCAGAGCTGGATCCGCGTCTCTCCCAAGGTTTCGCCAAGGTAACCGCAACCGCTCCCGGGAACAATCCCGGCATGGCGAAGCTACTGATCAATCTCACGCACGGCCCGGAAGCGCCGACCCGCGCGGCGCTCGGCTTTCTGGTCGCGAGCGCTGCGGCCGAAGCCGGTCACGACGTCTCGCTCTTCCTCGCGGGCGACTCGGTTCAGCTCCTCCGCGAGCCCGTGCTCGACAGTCTCGTCGGCCTCGGCACCGGCAGCCTGCGGGCTCACTACGACACGATCGTCGAACGAGGTGGCACGTTCTACGTTTCGGGCATGTCCAGCAAGGCGCGCGGCTTCGAGCCGAACGGCCAAGCGGAGGCGGCGCTGCCTGCCCGTCTCGTCGAGCTTGTGCTCGAGGCCGATCGCGTACTCACCTACTGAGGGAGGAACGAGATGAGCAAGGTGATCAATTGCGAGTGCGGGGAGGTCGTCCGCGCCGAGAACGACGACGACCTGGTGCGGAAGGTGGAGCGGCACGTCGGGGAATCGCATCCGGAGCTCGTAGGGAAGATGAGCCGGGACGACGTGCTCGGCATGGCGGAGGAGGAGTGAGAGACGCCGCCGCGGACCCCGTCCGCGG